>JALOLR010000005.1 GCA_025455885.1 Acidimicrobiales bacterium | reverse complement strand
TCGGCGGTGGCCAATGCGGGCGCCATCGGGATGATCGAGACGTCCTCGGGGGAGCTCGACGCGGTCCGCGACGAGATCCGGGCGATGCCGGAGCTCGCCCCCGGCAAGCCCTTCGCCGTCAACGTGGCCCAGGCCTTCGTGCGCGACCCCGCCATCGTCGACTTCGTCGTGGAGCAGGGGGTCTCGTTCGTCACGACCTCGGCCGGCGACCCGACCCGCTACACCCGTCAGCTCAAGGACGCCGGCGTGACGGTGTTCCACGTCGTCCCCACGCTGCGGGCGGCGCTGAAGGCCGTCGACGCCGGGGTGGACGGCCTGGTGGTCGAGGGCGCCGAGGGAGGCGGCTTCAAGAACCCCCGGGACGTGTCGACGATGGTGCTGTTGCCCCTCGTGGCGTCGAAGGTCGACGTGCCGATCATCGCCGCCGGGGGGTTCCTCGACGGGCGCACGATGGCCGCGGCCTTCGCACTGGGGGCCGAGGGCGTCCAGATGGGCACGCGGATGGTGGCGGCCGCCGAGTCGCCTGTCCACGCCAACTGGAAGCAGGCCATCGTCGACGCCCCCGAGACGGGGACGGTCCTCCTGAACCGGCACCGCGCCCCAGCGGTGCGGGTGCTGCGCACCGCCCTCACCGAATCGCTGGAGTTCGACACCTCCGGCAACGCCATGGAGGCCATGTCGGGCGTGCAGCAGCTCTACTTCGGAGGGGACATGGAGGCCGGACTGCCCTTCAGCGGCCAGGTCGCCGGTCGCATCGAGGCCGTGCGCCCGATCGCCGAGGTGATCGAGGAGTGCGCCCGCGAGTGCCTCGAGGTTCTCGAGGGGTTGGCCGGGCAGTACCTGGGAGGCCGGGGCCGGTAACATCCGTCGGACGCCGACGAGGGGGACCCCCATGCCGACCATCGACATCCCGGACGGGCTCGACCCGATGACCTACGTGTTCGGCAAGGCGTCGCCGGCTATCGGCGCCGCCGCCGGGGGCTTCTCCGCCGCCACCTACGCCGACAGCTCGCTCCCGCTGCGCGAGTTCGAGGCCGCCCGGTACCGGATCGCCCAGATCAACGACTGCCAGCTGTGCCTCACCTGGCGCAGCGAGCGGGGTGACGCCGGACCGGTCGGTGAGGAGCTCTACGCCGAGGTCGAGCAGTGGCGCACGGCGACGGGCCTCACGGCCCGCGAACGCCTCGCCGCCGAGTACGCGGAGCGCTACGCGCTCGACCACCGGAACCTCGACGCCGACTTCTGGGGCCGTCTCCGTTCCGAGTTCAGCGACGACGAGATCGTCGAGCTGACCCTGTGCATGGCGCAGTGGCTGGGGCTCGGACGCCTCAACCAGGTCCTGGGCATCGACGTCGCCTGCGCCATCTGAACGGGGCCTCCGACCCCGATCCCGCAGGGTCCCCCGGTCGTCGCCGGGGGGGCGGTCGACGCGGTCGCGCCCGCGCCGGCCGTTCGGGACCCCCGCGGGTTCGTGGCCGGGGGGCGCTGCCGCCCGAGCTGGTGGAACGGCGACGGGCCCTCGTCCCCCCGATCGCCTATCCCGACGAGCTCCCGGTCTCGCAGCGACGCGACGAGATCGCCGCCGCGATCCGCGATCACCAGGTGGTGGTGATCGCCGGGGAGACCGGGTCGGGCAAGACCACGCAGATCCCCAAGATCTGCCTGGAGCTGGGCCGGGGCGTCGCCGGGACGATCGGTCACACCCAGCCCCGACGTCTCGCCGCTCGGACGGTGGCTGCCCGGATCGCCGAGGAGCTCGGCGTGGAGGTGGGCGGGGCCGTCGGCTTCGCGGTGCGCTTCGCCGACCACGTGTCCGAGACCACGCTCGTCAAGCTGATGACGGACGGCGTGCTGCTCAACGAGCTCCAGCGTGACCGCGAGTTGCGGGCCTACGACACGCTGATCATCGACGAGGCCCACGAACGCAGCCTCAACATCGACTTCATCCTCGGGTACCTGGCCCGACTGCTCCCTCGACGGCCGGACCTGAAGGTCATCGTCACCTCGGCGACGATCGACCCGGAGCGCTTCAGCCGCCACTTCGGGGGAGCACCGGTCATCGAGGTCTCCGGCCGGACCTATCCGGTGGAGATCCGCTACCGCCCGCTCGTGGCGGGTGGGGGCACGGACATCGGCCGCCGGGGCGGCGACCCCGACCAGATCGACGGGATCGTCGATGCGGTGCGCGAGCTGCGACGCGAGCCCCCCGGGGACGTCCTGGTGTTCCTGTCGGGCGAGCGGGAGATCCGCGACACCGCCGATGCGCTGCGGGCCCTCGACCTCGACGACACCGAGATCCTGGCGCTCTACTCGCGCCTCACCACCGCGGAGCAGCTCCGGGTCTTCCAGGCCCACGAGGGCCGGCGCATCGTGCTGGCCACGAACGTCGCCGAGACGTCGATCACCGTCCCGGGGATCCGCTACGTGATCGACCCCGGGTCGGCGCGTATCTCCCGCTACAGCCCCAGGCTCAAGGTCCAGCGGCTCCCGATCGAGCCGATCTCGCAGGCGTCGGCGGCGCAGCGCGCCGGCCGGTGCGGCCGGCTGTCCGACGGCATCTGCATCCGTCTCTACGCCGAGGAGGACCACGACCAGCGGCCGGCCTTCACCGAGCCCGAGATGCTGCGCACCAACCTGGCGTCGGTCATCCTGCAGATGACGGCCCTCGGACTCGGCGACATGGACGCGTTCCCGTTCGTCGACGCGCCGGACCGGCGGGCCGTGGCCGACGGGGTGCGCCTGCTGGACGAGCTCGGTGCCCTCGAGCCCGCCCCGTCCGGGGGCCCGCTCCGGCTCACGTCGGTCGGACGGTCCATGGCCCGCCTGCCGGTCGACCCCCGTTACGCCCGCATGCTGGTCGAAGGCGATCGCCGGGGCTGCCTGCGGGAGGTCCTCGTCGTCGCCGCCGGGCTGTCCGTGCAGGACGTCCGTGAACGTCCGGCCGACGATCCCGCGGCGGCCGACGCCCTCCACGCCCGCTTCGCCGACCCGTCGTCGGACTTCACGTCCCTGCTCTCCCTGTGGCGTCATCTCGGCGAACAGCAGAAGGCCATGGGGTCGGGGGCCTTCCGTCGCCTGTGCCGTCGGGAGCACCTCAACTTCGTGCGCATCCGTGAGTGGCAGGACGTGCACAGCCAGCTCCGCCAGGTGGCCCACAGCATCGGGCTGCGTTCGTCGGGCACGGCCGCCTCTCCCGACCAGGTCCACCGGGCCCTGCTCCCGGGGCTCCTGTCCCACATCGGCCACCGGGCCGAGGAGGGTCGGGAGTACACGGGTGCCCGCGGATCGCGCTTCGTGATCTTCCCGGGATCGGCCCTGGCCCGCAGGCCCCCGTCCTGGCTGATGGCCGCCGAGCTGGTGGAGACGTCGCGGCTCTTCGCCCGCACGGTCGCCCGCATCGACCCGGGTTGGGTCGAGGAGGCGGCCGGGCACCTCGTGAAGCGCCACCACGACGAGCCGCACTGGTCGCGACGGCGGGGGGCGGCGATGACCAAGGAGCGCGTCACCCTGTTCGGCCTCCCGATCGTCGTCGACCGGGTCGTGCCCTACGAGCGCATCGACCCCGAGCACGCCCGGGAGATCTTCCTCCGCCATGCGTTGGTGCTCGACGAGTGGGAGGGGCGCCATCCCTTCGTGGCCGCGAACCGGGCGCTGCTCGCCGAGGGCGAGGACCTCGAGCACCGGTTCCGACGCTCCGACCTCGCCGCCGACGACGAGGCGCTCTTCGCGGCCTACGACGCCCGGGTCCCTGCCTCGGTGGTGTCGGCCCGCCACTTCGAATCCTGGTGGCGTGACGCCCGACGCCACGATCCGGGTCTGCTCGACCTGCGCCTCGACGATCTCCTCACAGGGCCGACGGGCGCCCTGCGCGAGCGGGACTTCCCGACCGAGTGGGTCCAGGGCGACCTCGTGCTCCCGCTCTCGTACCACTTCGAGCCGGGGACGCCCGACGACGGCGTGGCCGTCCACATCCCGGTCGAGGTGCTCAACCAGGTGACCGACGAGGGCTTCGACCGCCTGGTGCCCGGCCTGCGCGGCGAGCTCGTCGCGACGCTGCTGCGCTCCCTCTCGTCCGAGGCCCGGCGGGCGCTGCACCCTCTCGCCGACCACGTGGACGAGGTGGTCCGCAGCCTCGCCGCCGACGAGCCCGACGGGCCCCCGCCGGGCGCCGCACCGCTGGCCCGCAGGTTGGCCGACCACGTGGCGTCGCGGACCGGGATCGACGTGGACCCGAGGACCCTCGCCGCCGCCGGGCTCCCGGACCACCTCCGGATGATCTTCCGCGTCGAGGCACCCGGCGGGCGGGTCCTCGGCCAGGGACGCGACCTGGCGGCGCTCCGGTCGGCGCTCGGCGACGAGGTGCGACGGTCGCTGTCCTCCGTGCTCGGCCACCTCGAGCGGTCGGGTCTCGACGCGTGGCCCGGGGGCGAGCTCCCCGCGGTCGTCGAGGCCCCGGCCGGCGCGCTCGTGGTGCGCGGGTACCCGGCGCTCGTCGACGAGGGCTCGACGGTGGGCGTGCGGATCCACGCCGACCGGCGCTCCCAGGGCGTCGCCATGTGGGCGGGAACGCGCCGCCTCCTGCGCCTCGCGGTCTCCCTCCCCGAGAAGGGGATCGTGGGAGGGCTCAGCGACGGCCAGCGCCGGGCGCTCGGGTGGAGTCCCTACGAGGGCGGGTTCGCGGCACTCGTCGACGACGTCGTGGCGGCGGTGCTCGACGGCATCATGCGTGACCGAGGCGGCCCCGTCCGGGATGCCGACGCCTTCGCGGACCTCGCCGCCGACGTGGCCTCGGCCGGTGCCGACCAGGTCCGCTCCCTCCTCGGGGCGACGGCCAGGGTGCTGGCCGCCGATCGGGTGATCGGTCGGCGGCTCGAGGCGATGGGTTCGGTGCCGACGTTGCGGCCGTCGCTCGACGACGTGGCCGAGCAGCGCCAGGGCCTGGTGTTCGACGGCTTCGTGTCGGCCAACGGGCGGGACCGGATGAGCGACGTCGAGCGCTACCTCAAGGCCGTGGGCGTGCGGCTCGACACGCTCGGCGAGTCGCCCGGGCGGGATCGGCGGCGGATGGAGGTCGTCGGCCGGGTTCGGGCGAGGTACCAGGAGGCGCTCGACCGGTTCCCGCCGGGGTCGGGTGTCGATCGCGAGCTCGAACGACTCGGTTGGGACATCGAGGAGCTGCGGGTGAGCCTCTTCGCCCAGTCCGTCGGGACTCCGTCGGCGGTCTCCGAGGTCCGGCTGCTCCGGGCCCTCGATCGCCTCGACCGGACGGCAGGGGTTGCCTCCGGATAGGGGTGGGGGGTATAGTCGGCACATGGACGTCCGCCGTCGACTCGCCGCCTTCGCCGTGGGGCTGGTCGTGCTGTTCGGGGCGGGCTGGGGTCTCGGGAGGGCGATCGGTCCGCTCGACGAGCCCGAGCCGATGCCGATGGACCACGGGTCGATGGCCTCCGGGGACACGGGCGGGGACACGGTCGGGGACACGGGCGGGGACGAGGGGATGCCGTGAGCGCCGCACCCACCCGACCGCAGCCGGCCGACGGACCTCCCACACGGGTCGCCCTCGACATCGAGGGCATGACCTGTGCGTCGTGCGCGAGCCGCATCGAACGGCGCCTGAACCGCCTCGACGGCGTCGAGGCCTCGGTGAACTACGCCACCGAGACGGCCCGCGTCGTCGCGCCCGAGGGCGTCGACGTCGCGACGCTCGTCGCCGAGGTCGAGGCGGCCGGCTACCACGCCCACCTGCCTCCCGGCCCGGGGTCCGAGCCCCCGTCCGGCGACGACGAGCTCCCATCACGACCCGACCCGACCCGGGCCCTGCGGGACCGGTTGGTCATCTCCGCCGTCCTGTCGGTCCCCGTCGTGGCCATGGCGATGGTCCCCGCCCTCCAGTTCGACAACTGGCAGTGGCTGTCGCTCACCCTCGCCGCCCCCGTCGTGGTGTGGGGCGCCTGGCCGTTCCATCGGGCGGCATGGGTGAACCTGCGCCACGGTGCCGCCACCATGGACACCCTCATCTCGGTGGGCACCCTGGCCGCGTTCGGATGGTCGCTCTACGCCCTCTTCTTCGGCGACGCCGGGACGGCGTCCATGCGGATGCCCTTCGAGCTCACCATCGACCGGGCATCCGGGGCCGACCACATCTACCTCGAGGTGGCCGCCGGGGTGACGGTGTTCATCCTCGCCGGGCGCTACTTCGAGGCCCGCGCCAAGCACCGTTCGGGAGCCGCGCTGAAGGCCCTGCTCGAGCTCGGCGCCAAGGACGTCGCCGTGGTGCGCGGCGGCGTCGAGGAGCGGGTCCCGGTGGCCGACCTCGTCGTGGGCGACGTCTTCGTGGTTCGTCCCGGCGAGAAGATCGCCACCGACGGCACGGTGGAGGACGGCACGTCGGCGGTCGACACCTCCCTGCTCACGGGGGAGAGCGTGCCGGTGGAGGTCGGTCCGGGCGACGCCGTGGCCGGCGCCACCGTCAACGCCGGGGGGCGGCTCCTCGTCCGGGCCACCCGGGTCGGGGCCGACACGGCCCTGGCCCAGATCGCCCGCCTGGTCACCGAGGCCCAGAGCGGCAAGGCCCCGGTGCAGCGCCTCGCCGACCGCGTGTCGGCGGTGTTCGTGCCGGTCGTCATCGGCCTCGCGGCGGCCACGCTCGGATTCTGGCTGGGGGCTTCGGTCGGGGCGACCGCCGCCTTCACCGCCGCGGTGGCGGTGCTGATCATCGCCTGCCCCTGTGCCCTCGGGCTGGCGACGCCCACCGCGTTGCTCGTCGGGACCGGCAGGGGCGCGCAGATGGGCGTCCTCATCAAGGGCCCCGAGGTGCTCGAGTCCACGCGGCGGATCGACACGGTGGTGCTCGACAAGACCGGCACCGTGACCACCGGGGCCATGAGCCTCATCGAGGTCACCGTCGCCGACGGGATGGACGAGCTCGACGCCCTCCGCCTGGCCGGTGCCGTGGAGGACGCCAGCGAGCACCCGATCGCCCGGGCCATCGCTGCCGGCGCCAGGGCGCGGGGCCTCGACCTGGCGCCCGTCGAGGGCTTCGTCGCCACCCGGGGCCTCGGCGTGCAGGGCGTCGTCGACGGCCATGCCGTGGTGGCCGGACGCGAGCGCTTCCTCGCCGACTGGTCCCTCCACCTGCCGCCCGAGCTGGCGGCCGCGAAGGAGCACGCCGAGGACCAGGGGCGCACCCCCGTCCTGGTCGGATGGGACGGCCGGGCCGCCGCCGTGCTCGTGGTCGCCGACACCCTGAAGGACACCTCGGTGGAGGCCGTCGCCGAGCTGCGGCGCCTGGGGCTCCACCCGATCCTGCTCACGGGGGACAACGAGCGGGCCGCCCGTGCGACCGCCGAGGCCGTCGGGGTGGACGACGTGATCGCCGAGGTGCTCCCCGAGGACAAGGTCGACCTCGTCCGCCGGCTCCAGCGGGAGGGCCGGGTCGTGGCGATGGTCGGCGACGGCGTCAACGACGCCGCCGCGCTGGCCCAGGCCGACCTCGGACTGGCCATGGGCAGCGGCACCGACGTCGCGATCGAGGCATCGGACATCACCCTGGTGCGCGGCGACCTGCGGGCGGTCGGCGACGCGATCCGCCTCTCGCGACGCACGCTCGGAACGATCAAGGGCAACCTGTTCTGGGCCTTCGCCTACAACGTCGCCGCCCTGCCACTTGCCGCCGCCGGCCTGCTGAACCCCCTCATCGCCGGCGCGGCCATGGCGTTCTCGAGCGTCTTCGTCGTGACGAACTCGCTGCGCCTGCGCCGCTTCCGCTGACCGGTTCGACGGGGGACCGGGCCCGGGGCGAGGCGTCCGGGGAGGAAAAAGTTCGGTCCGCCGTCATCCGCTCGGGCCTCCGGCGCCGAACACCCCCCGAGTCGGAAACACGTGAGCGCCAGATCGGTGCGGTCCGCCTCGTCCACCACATCCGGGAGGAACCCCCCAATGAAGCGCAAGACCCCCTTCGTGATCGCCGCCGTGTTCTCCGTCGGCCTGCTCCTCGCCTCCTGTGCGAGCGACGACGAGGAGACCAGCACCGCGACGACCGCTGCCCCCGCCACCACCGAGATGGCCTCGGGCGAGACCTGCGTCGACATCGCCGTCTCCAACCCCGACTTCTCGACCCTGGTCGCCGCCGTGACCGCCGCCGACCTCGTCGACACCCTGTCGGGTGAGGGCCCCTTCACCATCTTCGCCCCGACCAACGAGGCGTTCGAGAAGCTCCCCGCCGGCACGGTCGAGACCCTGACCCAGCCCGCCAACGTCGAGACCCTGACCGACATCCTCACCTACCACGTGGTGGAGGGTGAGATCCTGGCCGCCGACGTCGAGCCCGGCGCGGTCACCACCGTCCAGGGTGGCGACTTCACCATCGCCGTCGACGGCAGCACGGTGACCATCACCGACGCCGCCGGTGGGACCGCCACGGTCACCGCCACGGACATCACCTGCTCGAACGGCGTCATCCACGTCATCGACACGGTGCTGTCGCCGACTCCGGCCTGATCCGGCGAACGTCTCCCTGGCGCCCGACCCCCTGCGGTCGCCGCCGGACCTGACACGAGAGGGCGGGCCTCCCCGGAGGCCCGCCCTCTCCGCGCGTCCCGCCGTCCGTCCCCCGGCGTCGCGCCGGTGACGGGTGACCGGAGCGCACGGGAAGAAACCATCCCGGGCCCCCGGTTGACCCAGCTGTAGCTTCTGCGACACGTCCCCCCGAGGAAGGCTCCCACGATGGTCGAAACGGTCTCCCCGTCGATCCGCCCGAGCGTCGATGCGCTCCTCGCCCTGGTGTCCGGCGCGGTGGCCGGGGGCGACGAGCTCCTCTCGACCAACCGCATGGTCGACGCCCTCCTCGACGCGCGAGCCGAGGTGTCCGGCGACGCCGAGCACGCCGTCGACGCCGCCCTCGTCGCCTGCGCCCACCGTCAGATCCTCCCGGTGAGCGAGGCCGTCGAGCTCGTCGCGGCCATCACCTCCGCCTGATCCGGCACTGCCTGGTCCCGCACTCCGTGGGGCGTCGCCCGGCGGCCGGCCGAGGTTCGCGTCGGCGAGATGTCGTCGAGCGGGTGTCTAGTCGTCGCCGCCGGGCATGCCCTGGTAGTCCGGCCGGCCGGCATCGTCCCAGGTCTGCCAGATGCCGAAGAAGTCGTCCCCGAAGGGGTCCTGGCCCCGGGCCGGCATCGACCCCCGGCTGATCGTCCAGTCCATCGGCGCGAGCTCGACCGCCCGCCGGTAGTGCTCCTCGGCCGCCTCGGGGTGGCCGTTGCGGTGCAGCCACGAGGCCAGGCGTCGCTCGGTGCGGGCCTCCTGCTCCTCCGGGGTGGGCGGTCGGGCCCGGGCGGGGTCGCCGCCGTCGCCGCGGTCGGGCAGGGTCGGCAGCACACCGTCACGGACCCATCGCCGCAGCGCCCGGTGGTGGCCCTCGGCGTCGATCTGGGTGAACTCCTGGAACATGTTGTTGCCCGGGGTGATGGTGGGGGGCTTCACCACCCGGGCATCCTCGTCGAGCCAGACCGTGGAGGGGACGTTGGTGATCCCGTAGGCCTCGGCCACCTGGTGGTCGGCGTCCAGCGCCACCGTCACGCTGGTGAGCGGTGGGTCAGCGGCGTCGACCCACGGGCGGATGGCGTCGATCGAGTCGTCGAGGGCGACGGCGATGATCTCGAGGCCCGTGTCGGCGAGCTCGTCCTGCAGCGTCTGCCAGACCGGCAGCTCGTAGCGGCACCCTCACCACGAGGACCAGGCGAGCAGCAGGCGCTTGCGCCGGTCCTCACCCGGGATGGCGACGCGGCCCCCGTCGAGGCCGGTCAGCTCGAGGCGCGGGGCCCGACCTTCGGCCAACGCGGTGGCCCGCTCGTGGGCGGCCTCGCCGACCGCCGCCACGGCGGCCGCCTCGCCGTCGAGGTGATCGGCCACGAAGGGCCGACGGAGCGCGGCGGCGACCCGGGCGAGGTCGTAGCGCCCCTCGGTGTCGCGGGCGGCGGGGTCGCGCACCGGCACGCAGACGTCGCCGCGGCACAGCCCCTCGGGCTTGGGCTCCCACCCGATCGCCGTGTGCACGGCGTCGGCGGTCAGGAGCACCCGGTCGTCGTCGACCACGGCGGGCACCGTCACCGTTCCCTCGGGGGTGAGCACCGTCAACTCGACGTTCGTCATGGCCGGCGAGGCTACCGCCTCCGGCCCGGCACCCGTGGGTGTGGCTCCGGAGGGCCGGTTACGGTCGCGGCATGGCCGACGACCCCGGTGCCCCTCCCGCCCCCGATGACGCCCTGCTGCGACGCGTGGCCGACGAGCTCGAGATCCGGTCGCTGGTCGCGAACCTGTCCCGCTACGCCGACGAGGCCGACCTGGACGACTACGTCGGGCTCTTCACCGAGGACGCCCACTGGGCGATGCCCGGGGCGCCGCGCACCGGGCGTGCCGACATCCGGGCGGGCGCCGAGGCGCGGCGGGGGGCGGGCGACACCGGGCCGGGGAGCAACACCCGCCACATGGTCACCACCATCGCCGTGCGCGCCGACGGCTCGGACGTCGCGACGGCGTCGTCGTCCTGGCTGTTCCTCGTCGACACCGACACCGCTCCCACCGTGAAGCTGTGCGGCGGCTACGTGGACCACCTCGTCCGGACGTCCGACGGCTGGCGGGTGGCCCGTCGCGACATCACGTTCGGCTGAGGGTCCTCGTCGCTCAGGGGTGCTCCACCGAAGGTGGCGTCCAGTGGCTGGGCAGCACGCGACGCACGATCGGCTCGAAGGTCGACATCGGCTCGTCGTCGTAGTCGGGGTCGAACGACACCTCGTCCCAGTCGGCGCAGAACGCCGCGGTGGCGTCGTAGTACGGGCTGCCCCGGAAGGCATCGCGGGCGTCGGGGTCGAGGCCGAGGTGTTCGCCGTAGAAGTAGGTCTGGAAGATCCCGTGGTGCGCCAGCAACCAGTGGTTGGCCTCGGAGATGAAGGGGTGGAGGATCGCCGCCGCCACCTCACCGTGGTTCATCGGGCCGAGCGACTCCCCCACGTCGTGGAAGAGGGCCACGACGACGAGCTCGTCGTCGGCGCCGTCGCGGAGGGCTCGCGTGGCGGTCTGCAGGCTGTGGGTGAGACGGTCCACCGGGTAGTCGGCGTCGGCCCGGAGGTCGCTGAGCATGCCCATCAGCAGGTCGGGCAGGTTCACCATGTTGCGCTCGTGCACCCGGGCCAGGACGGCGAAGTCGGCGTCGGTGCCCTCGTCCATGCGCCGGAAGTGCATCTTCCCGTCCGGTTCGCTCCCTGACGCAGGCTCGTCGCTCATCCGGCGATGCTAGGTCTGCCGAGCCGGAAGGCCGTTCGCGCCGTGGTCGCCCGCGCCGTGGCCGCCCGCGCCGTGGCCGGTGGCGTCGGTGGCCGACCTAGGGTTGACGGGCGATGGGGGAGCGCGTGCTGGTCATCGGGGGGACGGGGCCGACGGGCATCCCGATCGTGGCCGGCCTGGTCGAGCGGGGCCACGACGTCACCATCCTGCATCGTGGGACCCACGAACGCGACGAGACCCCGGCCTCCGTCGAGCACCTCCACCACGACCCCTACGACGTCGACTCCCTCCGCGCGGGGCTCGACGGCCGGACGTTCGACGTGGTGGTCGCGATGTACGGGCGGCTCCGGCGCATCGCCGAGGAGACCGCCGGCCGGGTGGGTCGCTTCGTCTCCGTCGGCGGTGTGCCCGCCGTGCGGGGCTGGATGAACCCGTTCCTCGAGACGCCCAACGGGCTGCCCGTCCCGGTCGACGAGTCGGCGCCGACGGTTCGGACGCCGGACGAGGACGAGAAGGGGTACCGGGTGGCGCGCACCGAGGAGATGGTGTTCGAGCACCACCCCGATGCCGCCCACTTCCGCTACCCCTACGCCTACGGGCCGTACCAGGTCGTCCCGCGCGAGTGGATGGTCGTGCGACGCGTCCTCGACGGCCGCCGCCGTATGGTGGTCGCCGACGACGGACTCACGCTCCACCACCACGGGTACACCGAGAACCTCGCTCACGCCGTCCTGCTCGGCGTCGACCGACCCGATGCCGCCGCCGGCAAGGTCTTCAACTGCGGCGACACCGAGGTGCTCACGGTTCGCCAGGTGATCGAGCTGTGCGCCGACGCGCTCGACCACGAGGTCGAGATCGTGTCGATGCCTCACGAGATCGCCGTCCCGGCCCGTCCGCTGCTCATGCAGCCCCTCCCCACCCACCGGGTGCTCGATCTCTCCCGGCTCCGTGACGACCTCGGCTACCGCGACGTGGTCCCGGCGCGGGAGGCCGTGGCTCGCACCGCCCGCTGGCTCCGCGACAACCCGCCCGAACGCGGCGGGACGGAGGAGATGATCCTCATGGACCCGTTCGACTACGACGCCGAGGACCGGCTGATCGACGCCTGGTCCACGGCGGTGGCCGGCCTCCCCGGCGACCTCTTCGCCACCGCCCCCGGCTTCGGCCACGCCTACAGCGGGCCGGGGGGACGCCCGCGCTCCCAGCCGACCTTCGACGCATGACCGCACCACGGGCCCGCGTCGTCGGGATCAGCCACCTGGCCATCTCGGTCACCGACCTGGCCGCCACGCGACGCTTCTACGGCGATGCGATGGGGCTCGAGGAGCTGGCCCGCCCCGACTTCGGCGTACCTGGGGCCTGGTTCCGCCTCGGCGACCTGCAACTCCACGTCCTCGAGGTCCCGGAGGTGGCGCCGGTGGGACCGGGGCTCCCGCACCTCGCACTGCACGTCGACACCCCTGACATCGCCGGCACCGTCGAGGCGTTGGTCGCGGCCGGGGCGACCTTGTTGTCGGGGCCCCGGACCCGGGACGACTTCGGGACGGCGGTCACCGCGGCGTTCGTGACCGACCCCGACGGGAACGTGATCGAGGTGACCGACGTCGGTCCCCTCGGGTCCTGACGGGTTCGCCGCGGCGCCCTCACCCCCGGCCGGTCAGGACGCCCAGAGCCTCGTCGTCGTCGTCGGTCGGCTCCCACAGCCCGGCGGCCGCGTTGGCCCGGACCTGCTCCGGTGTCGTGGCACCGGCGATGACCGACGCCACCGCGGGTCGGGCGGCCAGGCCGCCCATGGCCACGTCGAGCAGGGTGAGATCTCGTTCGGCGGCGAAGGATTCGAGGGCCTCGACGAGGTCGAAGTTGGTGTCGCTCAACAAGCCGGTCATGCTCCAGGCCGCGATCCGGCCTCCCTCGGGGGGTGCGTCGCCCCGCCGGTACTTCCCGGTCAGCAGGCCGCTGGCCAGCGGGAAGTAGGGGAGGATGCCGATCCCGAACCGCTCGCAGGCCGGCACGAGCTCGGCCTCCGCCTCGGTGCGGAGCAGGCTGTACTCGTTCTGGGCGCTGACGAAGCGCTCCAGCCCGGCGGTGGTGGCGGTCCAGTCGGCGTCGGCGACCTGCCAGGCCGTGAGGTTGGAGCTGCCGAGGTAGCGGACCTTGCCCTCGTGGACGAGGTCGGTGAGCACCGACAGCGTCTCCTCGATCGGCGTGATGCCGTCGGGCTTGTGGAGCTGGTACAGGTCGATCCAGTCGGTGTCGAGGCGCCGCAGGGAGCGCTCCACGGCCTGGCGGACGTAGCGGCGCGAGGCACGCGCCCCCCAGTCGGGACCCCCGGCCCCGCGCAGGTCCGAGCCGAACTTGGTGGCCAGCACCACCCGGTCGCGTCGCCCCTTCAGCAGCGGGGCGAGCAGCTCCTCGGAGGTGCCGTAGGAGTCGGCGGTGTCGAACAGGGTGATGCCGACGTCGAGGGCGGCGTCGACCACCGCCGCGGTGGCGTCGGCGTCGATGCGCATCCCGAAGTTGTTGCACCCCAGTCCCACGGTCGAGACCATGAGCCCCGAGTCCCCGAGCGGTCGATAGGTCATGTCCGGCACGTGCGCCCCCGTTCGTGGTGTGCCCATGATGGCCGCGTCGGGCCTTCCCCGCGGGTGGGCTCAGATCCCGAGGGCGTCGCGCGTGCGGTCGAGCTCGGTGACGTCGACGGTGGTGGGTACGAGGAAGAGCTCGTCGCAGCCCAGGTCGGCGCACGCGGCGACGGCGGCGCGCAGCGCCTCGGCCGAGTTGCAGGTGACGGTCTCGGCCATCGACCTGGCGAGGCCCTCGTCGAAGATGCGCATGTAGTCGAAGCAGTACCCCGACAGACGATCAGCGGCCCCGTCGCCGAGCGCGTACCAGAGGCTGGCCGAGATGTGCGGAGCGTCGGTGCGCCCCTCGTCCCGCCACGCCGCCCGGATCCGGTCGAACGCCGCCGCCGTCGCCGTCGGGTCGACACCGAACACGGTCGACGCCTCGTCCACCCCGATGGCCCACCTGGCGGCGCGGGCCATCGCCTTGGGCCCCATCACCCCCGCCACCAGCGGCGGCCCACCCGCCTGCACCGGGGGAGGGCCCACCGGGTCGGCGCCCTCGAACGGCGGCTCCTGCGCCCACACCGAGCGCATCGTGGCGACCTGCTCGTCCATGCGGGCCCAGCGGCGGGTGAAGTCACCGTCGATGGCGCGGTAGTCGTGCTCGCGACCACCCACCCCGATGCCGACGGTGAGGCGCCCGGCCGACAGCTGGTCGACCGACGCCAGGTGCTTGGCCGTCTCCACGGCGCTGTGGGCCGGGAGGATGACGATCGTCGTCCAGAGCCGCACCCGTTCCGTGAGTGCCGCGGCCGCGGCGAGCTGCACCACCCACGAGTGGCTCGTGTAGGTGACCCGCTCGGGCACGGCCAGGCTGGCGTAGGGCCCCTCGTCGACGGCCCGGCACCAGGCCAGCACCTCGTCGCGCCCGTGCGGGAGCATCGTCGGCAGCGTCATGGAGATCTGCACGTCAGCGAGCCTCCCGGGCCGGAGACACGCGAGGTCGGGAAGCGCCAGCGTCGACCTCGCACCGCCGGCGGGAGGCTTGCCGACCGGCGGCAGATGGACACAGCATCACGGGGCCACCGAGAAGAGGTCGGTGAAGCCGCTCGGGTCGTGACGCCCGAGGGCCATGTGCTCGAAGATGCCGTAGCCGACCTGGCCGTCGAGGGTCGCCTTGGCGGCATGGTCGATCATGCTCCACGCCACCCGTTGCTCGACCGGCTCACTGTCGAGGTCGTGGTCGACCCGCTGCGTCCACGACTCACCCATCCAGCGGCCGTGGTTCCACCCGTCGTCGTCCGGCCCGTAGCCCAGTCCGACACTCAACGGCATCGGCCCCATCGGCTCGATCTCGAGCGTGAGCTCCCTGCCACCCCGTTCCTTCACGCCGATCGTGGCCCGCACCGGGTAGCGGGTGCCGGGGCGGTACTCGATGTGGGGTTCGGCCCACCCGAGCTGCTCGATGCGACCGTCGGGCCAGTAGCGCACCGCCTCGTTGATGGTGCGGTACCCGTCGGGTCCTTCTTCCAGGACGAACATGAGGGCGAAGTCGTCGAAGCGCAGCGGGATCCAGCACCACCACATGGCGGGTTCGTGGGGCTTGCCCGCCGGCGCGCCGGCGCCGACGGGACGGATGCCCCACGACCGGTCCCGGGCCCCGACCCACTCGACGCCGTCGCCGAGGAGCTCCCCGCCGTCGAGCTTCAGCGAGCCGGTCACCGACGCCGTCTGCACGAAGCGGAACGCGTCGAGGATGACGTCGTCGCCCTGGCGGCGAATGTGGCGCGGCTCGTCGATGGCCGGGAACGAGCCCTCCCAGACGAGGTCGGCGCTCACGCCGTGGTCGTCGGCGCAGGTGAACCGGACGGTCTTGAGCCCCTCGACCACCTCGATGGTCATCGGTCCGACCACCTGCTGCATCTGGTCGTCGCCGAGGGCGGCCGACGTGCGCAGTGACGAGAGCGTCCGACCGTCGCGGATGGCCACGTAGCCGTCGATCACCCCGACGTGCGGGTACACGCCGAGCCCCACGGCCACCTGCCGCTCGCCGTCGCGTGACAGGGCGTGCATGATGCAGCGGTCGTAGACGTTGCGGTCCGAGGTCACGAAGTACTTCAGCGACTGGGGGCCCTGGTGGATCGGGTGCTCGTCGAGCGGAACCGGCATGCTGGCTCTCCTTGGGGCGGGGGCGGGGGCGAACGACCCGAGACCCTAGGTGCCCGGCCGGCGAGGGGCGCCCCGGTGCGTCGCCGTCGGCTCCGGCGCGGCGCGCGCCCCTCACCCCCGTGGCAGAATTCGGGTGTTCGTCGCCGGGGGGTGGCGACGGAGGGGAACCCGATGCGCGCCGCAGTCGACTTCTACGACCCCGACCTCTACGTCGATGGGCCGCCCCACGAGCTCTTCGCCGAGCTCCGCCGAACCCAACCGGTGTTCTGGCAGGACATCCCCGGTCAGGCCGGCTACTGGGCGGTGCTGCGCCACGCCGATGTCGTCGAGGTGGCCCGCAACCCGCTGCTCTTCAGCGCCAACACCGGGGGCGTGGTGCTCGAGACGCTCGACCCGGAGCGGTTGGCATCCATGAAGAACATGCTGCTGGCCATGGACCCGCCGCGGCACACCGCGTTCCGCAAGCCGCTGGCGCCGGAGTTCCGCGCCCGCATCATCGCCGGGCTCGAGCAGCGCATCCGCGACATCACCACCGCCATCCTCGACGACGTCGAGCCGGGTTCGGTGGTCGACATCTGCCACGACGTCTGCGGCCCGCTGCCCACCCAGGTGATCGGCGAGCTCTTCGGGCTGCCCCGGGCGGACTGGGAGCGCATCCACGTCCTTGCGGAGCGGGTCACCCACGGCCAGGACCCGGAGGTCAACCCGGAAGGGGCCGGCGCCGCCGACGGCGGGAACGACGCTTCGATGGAGCTGGCGATGTACGCCATCGAGTTCGCCGCACATCGCCGCGCGATGGACCCTCAGGGCGACCTGATGGACGTCATCCTCGGATCCGAGTTCGACGGGCACCTGCTCACCGACCTGGACGTCGGGGGCTTGTTCCCCCAGATCGTGATCGCCGGGAACGACACGACGGTCACGATGCTCTCGTCGGGCCTGCTCACCCTGGTCCGCCACCCCGAGCAGCTGGCCGAGCTGCGGGCCGACCCCTCGCTCATCCCGGGGGCGGTGGAGGAGATCCTCCGTTACGACAACCCGCTGCACTACTTCCGGCGCACCGCCACCGCCGACACCGAGCTCGCGGGAACCGCGATCGCGCAGGGGGACAAGGTGGCGATGTACTACACGTCGGCCAACCGCGACGAGGACGTCTTCGCCGACCCGCACACCTTCGACATCCACCGCGACCCCAACCCGCAGCTGTCGTTCGGGATCGGCCAACACTTCTGCCTGGGTGTCCATCTCGCCCGCCTCGAGGGGAAGGTCTTCTTCGAAGAGGTGCTCCGGCGCTTCCCGTCGATCGAGCTGGCCGGCGAACCGATCCGGACCCGGTCGAACCTCAACAACGCCTTCCGGTACATCCCGATGCGGTTGGCGGCGTGAGCCCCGACCTCGTCGTCGCCGGCGGCACCGTCATCGACGGCACCGGCCGGCCCGGTGTGGTGGCCGACGTCGCCGTGGCCGACGGTCGGATCGTGGCCGTCGGACCCGATCTGGACCGAGGGGGCGCCCGCGTCCTCGACGCCGAGGGGCTCGTCGTCGCTCCCGGCTTCATCGACATCCACACGCACTACGACGCTCAGGTCTTCTGGGACCCGGCGCTCACGCCGTCGTGCTTCCACGGCGTGACCACGGTGATCGCCGGCAACTGCGGCTTCTCCATCGCCCCGACCCGCCCCGAGCACCGCGAGCTCGTCGCCCGCACCCTCCAGAACGTGGAGGACATGGACGTCGAGACGCTCGGGGCCGGTGTGCCGTGGGACTTCTCCACCTTCGCCGAGTACCTGGCCTCCGTCGAACGCCACCGTCCCGGGCTCAACTTCGCGGCGTACATCGGCCACACCGCCCTGCGGCTCTTCGTGATGGGCGACGACGCCTACGAGCGCGCCGCCACCGGCGAGGAGATCACCGCGATGCAGGCCGTGCTGCGCGAGGCGCTGCGGGCTGGCGCCATCGGCCTGGCCACGAGCTTCGCCGTCACCCATCGCGGCGTCGACGGCAAGCCGGTCCCGTCCCGCCTCGCCGACCGCACCGAGTGGGAGGCCCTCCTGCAGGTCATGGCCGACGAGCGCCGCGGCGCGGTGGCCGTGGCGGCCGGCGACCCCTGCCCCATCCCCGACATGTACGACCTGCAGCCCCGCTACGGGGTGCCCTTCACCTACACGGCGCTGCTGAGCTTCCCCGGCGGCGGCCACGAGAAGCTCCAGGCGCTCAACGCGGCCGGCTGGGAACGGGGTGCCGAGGTGTGGCCGCAGGTGTCACCCCGGCCCCTGGCCTTCGTCATGACCATGGCCGAGCCCTTCACCCTCAACGTGAACCCGGAGTTCGGCTCGCTGATGGGCGGCACCCTCGAGGAGCGTCGCGCCGCCTACGCCGACCCGGCGTGGCGGCAGGCGGCGCGGCACGCCTGGACCGAGGCCGAGGTGTTCGTGCCCCGCTGGGAGACCTTCGAGATCGGGGAGAGCGCCGCCCGCCCCGAGACGGAGGGCCGGCGGCTCGCCGGGCTCGCCGCCGACTCGGGGACGGACCCCTTCGACCTGTTGCTCGACCTCGCCCTCGACGAGCCCGACCTGCTGTTGCGGGTGCGATCGATCCTGGCCAACGACGACACCGATGCGGTGGCCGGGCTCCTCGCCGACGAGCGCTGCACCCTCGGCCTCTCCGACGCCGGGGCCCACGTGGGTCAGCTCTGCGACGCGCCGCAGGCCACCGACTTCCTGGGCAACTGGGTGCGCGACCGGGGTGTGGTGTCGCTGGAGGAGGCGGTGCGCAAGCTCACCAAGGTGCAGGCCGACATCTACGGCATCGTCGATCGCGGTGTCGTGGCCGAGGGCATGTGGGCCGACATCGTCGTCTTCGACCCCGACACCGTGGCCCCCGGTCCCGTGCGTCGCGTCCGGGACTTCCCGGCCGACGCCGAGCGCCTCACCGCCGACCAGCCGGTCGGCGTGCACCACGTGGTGGTGAACGGCGTCCCCATCCGGGTCGCAGGGGAGTCGACGACCGGGCCCCGTCCCGGACACGTCGTGCGATCCGTGCCCCGACCGGGGTGACGTCCCTCCGGCGTCAGCCGTCGTCGCTGGTCGGCGCCGTCCGGTCGGCCGCGCTGTCGTAGGTGGGGTGGTCGGCCACCAACGCGTCCACGAAGGCGGCCACCGACCGGTACACCCGGCGGCTCTGGTCGGCCCAGGGCATGAGGATCGGGAACACGTGGAACATCCCGGGCTCCTCGAGGGCGGTGTGGTCCACGTCGGCCTCGCGGAGCCGGACGACGAAGCGCCGGATCGGGTCGCGGAACATCTCGCGGTCACCCCACGCCACGAACGTGGGCGGGTGGCCCGTGAGGTCGGCGTTGACGGGCGACACGAACCCGGAGGCCGGATCGAACCCGTGCAGGTACGACGACGTGGGGATGTTCCACGGCAGGATGTCGGACCGGGCGTTGTCGGTCACCGACGGCTCGTCGAGGCGTAGGTCGACCTCCGGGGAGAACAGCAACAGCCCGGCCGGGTTGGGGAGGTCGGTGTAGGGCAGCGACAGCACGAGCGTGTTGGCCAGCCCGCCTCCCCCGGAGTCGCCGGCCACCAACAGCCGGCCGTGCGGGACGCCGACCTCGTGGAGGGTGTTCACCACGCTGACGGCGTCCTCGACATCGGCCGGGAAGGGGTACTCCGGCGCCAGCCGGTAGTCGGCCACGAAGACCTCACAGCGGGTCTCGGCGGCGAGGGCCGCCGTGAAGAAGGCGTACATCGACGGCGACGTCCCGATGTAGCCGCCGCCGTGGAGGTAGAGCACCGCACCGACCGGGTCGACCCCGCGCGGCCGGTACCAGGTGCCCCGGACGCCACCGAGGGTCGCCGGGCGGGCGTCGACGTCGAGGGCGGCCACGATCGGAGGCATGACCACCCGGCACAGGTCGTCGAGGAGGCGTTCGATGCTGCGGAACTCCTCGATCGGCAATGACGACGAGTACCCCATGAAGGCCCGCACCGCTTCGCGCGTGATCGCCGCCGCAACGTTGGTGGGCAGGCCGCCGGGCCCCTCCCACGGGCGCCGGAACGGCACCCGCAAGAGGGCGTTGGCCATCTGCTGGGCGAGGCCCATGGCGTCCACGGCCGTGATCGCGGGGCCCGCCGTGGCGACCGCCGGCCTTGCTCCCATCACCATGACGCCGCCACCTCCGGTCGCCAGTGTGGCCCCCGGAACGGCGACCGGGCCACCCCGGGGGGGGGATGCACGACGGCGATCTCCCGCGAGGTGCCGGAGCCGCGGTGGCTGTGACACGATTGGCCGGCGGTCCGGCCGAGGGCGCCGCCCGCAGGGGGAGCGTCGTGTACGACCTCGTGATCAGGAACGGCACCGTCGTCGACGGCACGGGCCGGGGCCGCTTCGTCGGCGACGTCGCGATCCGCGACGGGCGGCTCGTCCAGGTCGGCGGCACCGTCACCGGCGAGGCCACGGAGACCATCGACGCCACCGACCGCATCGTGACCCCGGGCTTCGTGGACGTCCACACCCACTTCGACGGCCAGGTGACATGGGACGACCTGCTCGAGCCCTCGGCCTCCCACGGTGTCACCACCGTGGTGGCGGGGAACTGCGGGGTGGGCTTCGCACCGTGCTCCCCCGAACGGCGGGATCAGCTCGTCCAGCTCATGGAGGGCGTCGAGGACATCCCCGGGACGGCGCTCACCGAGGGGATGACCTGGGACTGGACCACCTTCCCGGACTACCTCGACGTCCTGTCCACCCGCCGGTGGTCGATGGACGTCGGGACCCAGATCACCCACGGCGCCCTGCGGGTCTGGGTCATGGGGGACCGGGCCATCGGCGACGTCGACGCCACCGCCGACGAGGTGGCGCAGATGGCCGCGCTCGTCGCCGAGGCCATCGAGCTCGGCGCCCTCGGCTTCTCCACCTCCCGCACCTTCAGCCACAAGGCCCCCGACGGCAACTACGTGCCGGGCACCTACGCCGACGCCGACGAGCTGTGGCCGATCGCCGCGGCGGTGGCCGAGGCCGGGCCCGGGGTCTTCCAGCTCGCTCCCCAGGGAACCACCAGCCAGGACCCCGAGGAGGTGTTGAAGGAGCTCGACTGGATGCGGCGTCTCTCCCTCGAGTTCGGGCTCACCGTCTCCCCGGTCCTGGCCCAGATCCCCACGAACCCCGGCCTCTACCGCGAGGTCCTCGACGCCTGCCTGGCCGCCCGGGCGGACGGCGCGATGGTGGTGCCGCAGGTGTCGGCGAAGAGCCAGGGACTGCTGGTGGGGCTCACGACCTCCCACGCCTTCCAGCGCCGGCCCACGTTCGTGGCGCTGGCCGAGCGCACCGGCGCCGACCTCGACGCCCTCGTCGCCGAGCTGCGCCGCCCCGAGGTGAAGTCGGCCATCCTCGCCGAGGACGACCTGCCGCTCACCGGGGAGCTCTTCGAGGGCGTCGCGGCGTTCGCGCAGCACGCCACCGCGCTGCTGTACCCGATCGACGACACCGTCGACCAGGAGCCCACCGCCGACCGATCGGTGGCCGGCCTCGCCTCCGCGGCCGGACGGGACCCCCTCGAGTACAGCTACGACCTCATGCTCGAGCGCGGCGGGAGGATCCTCTTCCAGGCCGGGATCAACAACTACGCCGACGCCGGCCTCGACGGGGTGCACGACATGCTCACCCACCCGGCGTCGGTGCTCGGCCTCAGCGACGCCGGCGCCCACTGCGGGATGCTCGTCGACGCGTCGATGCCCACGATGCTGCTCACCCACTGGGTGCGCGACCGGACCCGGGGGCCGCGCATCACCCTCGAGGCGGCCGTGAGGATGCAGACCTCCGAGACGGCCGCCCTCTACGGGTTGGGCGACCGGGGCGTCCTGGAGGCGGGCCGGCGCGCCGACGTGAACGTGATCGACCTCGATTCGCTGCACCTGCTCCCGCCGGAGGTCGTCCACGACCTTCCCGCCGGGGGCCGTCGTCTCGTGCAGCAGGCACGCGGCTACGACGCCACGATCGTGGCCGGCACCGTCACCCGACGCCACGACGCCGACACCGGCGCCCGCCCCGGCCGCCTCGTCCGGGGCGCTCGCTGAAGCACGCGCCGACCGGCGCGACGACCGCACATCCGAAGTAGCCTTCCGACGACCGGACGAACCGGCGTCGACCCCCTGGAGGAAGCACCGATGGCCATCACCGAGATCAACGTCCCCGAAGCCGTCCACATCGGTGTCGACGACCTGCCCTTCGTCGAGATCGGCGGCGGCAACATGCTGCGCGTCCTGCAGGTCGACGAGAAGGAGGGCCTCTGGATCATCGAGAACATCTTCCAGAAGGGCTTCTCCGTGCAGACCCACCGCCACACCGGTCCGGTCTGGGGCTACACCGTCTCGGGGGGCTGGAAGTACAAGGAGTACGACTACGTCAACCGGGCCGGGTCGTTCCTCTACGAGCCCGCCGGGTCGGTGCACACGCTGGAGTGCATCGAGGACGACACCCGGGTGTGGTTCCACATGTACGGCGTGAACCTCAACCTCGACGCCGAGGGCAACGTCGAGTCGGTGGCCGACGGCGCCGGGAGCCTGGCCTTCTACCTGGCCATGTGCGAGCAGCAGGGCCTGGGTCGACCGGCCGTCGTCATCGGCTGACCGACCGGCTGGCCGACCGATCGACCGGGGGCGCCGCCGGCGTCGTTCGAACGCGACCGGCAGGGGCAGGCAGGGGGACTGCGACATGACCGTCACGAGCTGGGACGACTACCCGGTGCACCAGTCGGCCGACTGGATCGCCCACGTCGCCACGAGCGACCGGAACTTCTACGACCGCTACTACTTCAACGCCCTCGACACCGGGGGGCGCTACATGTGCGTGATGGGCCTCGGGCAGTACCCGAACCTCGGGACGACCGATGCGTTCATCACGGTGCGCACCGGCGACGAGCAACACGTCGTGCGGGCGTCGAAGCCGCTCACGGACCGGGCCGACATCAGCGTCGGCCCGCTGCGCATCGAGGTCCTCGAGCCGCTGAAGCGCCTCCGGGTGGTGTGCGAGCCCACCGAGCACGCCGTGGCCGCCGATCTCACCTGGGAGGGCTTCGGCCCGGCGATCCCCGAGCCCAACCAGTTCATCCGTCAGGGCACCCGCGTCACCTTCGACACCCAGCGACTCGCCCAGATGGGCTCGTGGTCCGGCACGCTGGAGGTGGCGGGGGAGGCCCTGCCCGTCGGTCCGGACGCGACCTGGGGATCACGGGACCGGTCGTGGGGTGTGCGGCCCGTGGGCGAGAAGGAGCCCGAGGGCATCTACGCCGACACCGTGCGTCCCGGGGGCATGTGGAGCTACTTCCCGATGCGCTTCGAGGACCACTCGATCTTCTACATCTGCTCAGAGGGCGCCGACGGGACCCGAAGTCTCGAGCAGGCCGAGCGGGTCTGGCTCGACGGTCGGATCGAGCAGCTCGGTCGGACCGAGCACGCCCACGAGTTCGTCGACGGCATGCGCCTGCTCTCCGGGTCCACCGTCTCGTTCCCGGACGCCGGCATCGAAGTCCGCTGCACACCGCTCATCGCCAACTTCATCGCCGTCGGCACGGGCTACGGCCTGGAGCCGGACTGGCGCCACGGCATGTACCAGGGCCCCGAGACGGTGGTGCAAGGCATCACCTACCAGGTCCCCGACATCGCGCTGCTCGGCTCGTACGCGGTGGTCGACCACGCGGCGCGGTTCGAGTACGCCGGCCACGTCGGCTACGGGCTCTACGAGCACGCGTTCGCCGGCGCGATGCCGAGGTACGGGCTCGAGTAGACGCCCGCCCGGCGGTCAGAGGTGGCGGGCGAAGAACTCCGCCGTCGCCACGGCCGCCTGCTCGAAGCCCGGGCCCTGGTAGTCGGCGAAGTGATGGCCCGCGAGCATCACGAGCTGCTTGGGTTCGCGAGCGGCGTCGAAGGCCCGGAGGGCGACCTCGGCATCGGCCACACGATCGTCGCGGGCCACGAGGACGAGGAGCGGCGTCGGGCTGATCCGGGCGATGCACGCCCCGGGATCGAACGGTGGATCGGCGCTGAAGCGCACCGTGACGGAGTTGTGCCAACCGCTCTCGGGACCCCCGTTGGAGAGGAACCACTCGGCGCTCTCGGGTTGGTCGAGGAAGCCGGCGACGTCGGAGCCGGGGGCCCGCACCACCGGCATCGGCCCGAGGACGGGATCATCGGGCCGCGGCGACCGGCGGTCCAGTACGGCGGCGATGGCCGCGAAGCGCTCGGCGGTGGCGGCCAGGTCGCCGTCGTCGACCCGACCGGAGCCTGCGAAGGGCACGTTGGCCACGACCGCTCTGATCCGCCGGTCGACCGCGGCGAGGCAGATCGCCTCGCCGCCGCTGAAGCTCGACCCCCAGAGCCCCAGGCGATCGGGGTCGACCTCGGGTCGACCGCCGAGCCAGGTCAACGCGGTCCGGGCGTCGAGCATCTGGGCCCAGGGATCGATCTCCTGGCGCGGCTCGCCGCCACTGTCGCCGAGGTTGCGGTGGTCGTAGACGAGCACCGTGACGCCCCGGGCGGCGATGGCCTCCGCGAAGCCCGGCAGGCCCATGTGCCTGGTCGCCGAGAAGCCGTGGTTCATCACCACGCCCGGGCCGACCTCGCCGGGGAACGGATCCGGGCGGTAGAGCCAGCCGGCCAGCGTCACCCCGTCGTCGGTGGGGAACGCCACGTCGATCCGCTCGCTCCCGGTCGGTGCCTGCGTCATGGGTGCCTCCTCGCCCCGCGCCGATCGTAGGTGTGCGGGCGTCACCGCCGGACCTCTGGTTAGGCCTTGACTTGGTCAAGACTCTGTCAGTATGCTGGGCCGGTCATCGGTGCCGCCATCCACCCAGGAGCCTCCCATGCCCGGTTCGGACCACTACACGATCATCTCCGCCGACGGCCACGCCGGCGGGAACCACGCCCAGTACCGCGAGTACCTCGACCCCGCGTGGCGCGACGAGTTCGACGCCTGGCGCGGGCGCTACAAGAACCCGTTCCGCGACCTGCAGGACGACGGCCGGAGCCGCAACTGGGACACCGCCCGCCGCAACGCCGACCTCGACGCGGAGGGCGTGGCGGCCGAAGTGCTCTTCCCCAACACGGTGCCGCCGTTCTTCCCGACCGGGGTGGTGATCGCCCCCGCCCCGTCGCCGGAGGACTTCCCGAAGCGCCTCGCCGGGCTCCGGGCCCACAACCGTTGGCTCGTCGACTTCGTGGCCGAGTCCCCGGAGCGTCGAGCCGGGCTCGCGCAGATCGCGCTCAACGACGTGGACGAAGCCGTGGCCGACGTCCGTTGGGCCCACGAGCAGGGCCTGCGGGGCATCCTGCTCCCCGGCGTCTCGCCCGACACCCCCTGGATCGAGCCGCTGTTCTCGGCGGCCTACGACCCGCTGTGGGCGGTGTGCCAGGAGCTGGACATGTCGATCACCCACCACGCGGGCGGCAGCGGCATCCCCAACTACGGGAACCACCCGTCCACCATCACCATCTTCGTGCTCGAGACCGGGTTCTTCGCCAACCGGGCGCTCTGGCACCTCACCATGTCGGGCGTCTTCGAGCGCTTCCCCGGGCTGAAGTTCGTGATGACGGAGCAGGGCGCCTCCTGGCTCCCGCCCACGCTCGCCCGCATGGACGACATCCACGACTCCATGGTGCGGGGGCGCATCGGTGAGCTGCCCGCCAACGCCGTGCTGCCCCACCGCCCCAGCGACTACTTCAAGCGCAACTGCTTCCTCGGCGCCAGCTTCCCCTCGCCCGGCGAGGTCGCCACCTTCCGCGACATCGGGCTCGACAAGGTCATGTGGGGGAGCGACTACCCCCACAACGAGGCGTGCTCGCCGCTGAGCCGTGAGTCGCTGCGCCACAGCTTCGCCGGATGGGCCGAGGAGGACCTGCGCAAGGTCCTGAGCGAGAACCAGGCCGCGGTCTACGGCTTCGACCTCGACAAGCTCCAGGTGATCGCCGACCGCATCGGCCCCACCGTCGACGAGCTGGCCACCCCCCTCGCCGAGGTGCCCGACCACCAGAGCCCGGCCTTCCAGCGGGCCTGACGCCGTGAGCCCCCGCACCGCCGCCCCGCTCCCGACCCCGGCGTCCACCGACGGCACGGTCGCAGGATCGGCCGCCGGCGACGAGGACCTGGCGGCGGTGCGGTTGGGCATCACCCGGCTCCAGCGGCTCCTGTCCAGCCGTCGGGTGCACGGGGGGATGGCCGCCGCCGCCGGGGTGTCGCTCCCGCAACAGGCGCTGCAGGTCCTGCGTGCGTTGGGCGACCAGCCTCCCCAGGCGGTCAGCGACGTGGCCCGGGCGGCACGGATGGACAACGGCGCGGTCAGCCGCCAGCTCAAGGTGCTCGAGGACGAGGGTCTGGTCCGGCGCCGAACCAGCCCGGCCCACGGCAGCATCGTGCTCGTCGAGGCCACCGCCGAGGGGCGTCGGGTCAACCGGCGCTACGAGCTGGTGCGCGGCGGCCACCTGGGTCGAGCGCTGGCGGACTGGACGCCCGAGGAGCGCCACGAGCTCGGGCGCCTCCTCGTCCGCCTCGTCGACGACCTCCAGGCGACCCCCTACCTCGACCCCGAGGCGCCGTAGTCCACGGTTCGGGCGCCGGAGCTCAGTCGGGGGTGACCACCGCCCGGCCGCGGAGTCGACCCTCGTCCATGTCCCCGTACGCCTCGGCCACCCGCTCGAGGGGATAGCGGTCGACGTCGACGCGCAGGCGGCCCTGTTCGGCCAGGGCGATGACGTCGCGGGCGTCGGCGATGTCGGAGCCCTGGAAGGTGAAGAGCTGGCCGTCCTTCGGGAGCACGCTCATGAGGGGCCGGCGGTCGAGGGCCCCGTGCCCCGCGCCGACGAGCCCGAACGCCCCGCCGGGGCGCAGGGCGGCGAGCCCGGCGGCGACGGTGGCGTCGATGCCGACGAAGTCCAGCACGACGTCGGCGCCACCGAGGTCGCGCAACGACGACGCGGTCGTGTCGTCGACGCCGTCGAGGGTGGTCGCCGCGCCGAGCTCGGCGGCGTAGGCGCGCCGTCCGGCCACCGGGTCCACGGCCACCACCGTGGCCGGCGACAGCGCCCCCAGGAGCTGGATGGCGTAGGCGCCGAGGCCTCCGGCGCCCAGCACGACGGCCGTGGAGCCGGGTCGGAGGTGGGGGAGGACCCGGCGCACGGCGTGATACGACGTCGCTCCGGCGTCGGTGAGGGGCCCGGCGAGGACCGGGTCGAGGGTGTCGAGCGTCACGAGCTCGCGGGGATCGGCGACCAGGACGTAGCGGGCGAGGCCGCCGTCGCGGCCGTACCCCCGCCCGGCCAGGCCGTGCGGGCAGATGTTCTGCCGGCCGGCCACGCACGCGTCGCAGGCGCCGCACGAGCTCGGAGAGATGACGGCCACCGCGGTGCCCTCGGCGATGGCGTCGACCCCGGCGCCCACCGCGGCCACGCGTCCGCCCACCTCGTGGCCGAGCGTGAACGGGACCTGCCAGCCGATCGCCTCACCGATGGCGGCCGGCATCTGCCACATGCCCACGTCGGAGTGGCACAGCCCGTTGCCGGCGACCTCGACGAGCACCTGCCCGGGTCCCGGCTCGGGAACAGCCACCTCGACGAGCTCGGGTGCCCGCTCCCAGCCGAGGATCCGGTAGGCGGTCATGGTGTCGCTCATGGGGGCAGCCTGGCACGGCGGGGAGCGACCCGTCGGGCCGCCCGTCGGCCCGCCCGGCGGGCCGGTCGGTGCGGCCCGCCATCGTCGAGGTGGGGCATGATGACCGGCGAGACGACCCAGGAGGTACGGCGTGGCCACGCAGGACCAGGCGATCGAGCAGGCCGAGACGATGTGGGAGCTGGTGGAGGCCCGGGCCGCGCTCACGCCCGACGTCGCCGTGCTGCTCGACGGCGACGACCGGGAGGTCACCTTCGCCGAGCTGCGCGATCGCGCCGAGCGGGTGGCCGCCGGCCTGGCCGGTCTCGGCATCGGCCGCGGCACCCGGGTCACGTGGCAGCTGCCGACCCGCATCGAGACCGTGCTCACGTGCCTCGCCCTCGCCCGACTGGGCGCGGTGCAGAACCCGATCATTCCCATCTACCGCGATCGGGAGGTCGGGTTCGTGATCGCCCAGACCGAGGCCGAGTTCTTCCTGGTCCCCGGTACCTGGAAGGGCTTCGACTTCGTCGAGATGGCCGGGCGGATCGCCGCCGACACCGGGGTCGCCCCGACCGTCGTCGTCACCTACGACGAGCTCCCCGAGGGCGACCCCGCCTCCCTGCCCGCCCCGCCCGACAGCGGCGACGAGGTGCGCTGGATCTACTACACGTCCGGGACGACGTCCGCGCCCAAGGGCGTGAAGCACACCGACGGCACGCTCCTCGCCGGTGGGCTCGGTCTGGCCGACGCCGTCGAGCTCACTCCCGACGACGTGGGTTCGGTGGCGTTCCCCTTCGCCCACATCGCCGGCCCCGACTACCTGATCATGTTGCTCTACCGCGGGTGCGGGGCCGTGCTCGTCGAGGACTTCGCGCTCGACGCCGCCGTCGAGCTCTTCGCCCGGAAGGGTGCCACCATGGCCGGCGGCGGCCCCGCGTTCTACCAGATGTACCTCGCCAAGCAGCGCACGCAACCGGGCACGCCGATCATCCCGTCGCTGCGCCTGCTGTCGGGGGGCGGCGCACCCAAGCCCCCGGAGATGTTCTTCGAGGTGAAACGGGAGATGGGCATCCCGATCTGCCACGGCTACGGCATGACCGAGTGCCCGATGATCGCCCAGGGCGGGCCGTCGGACACCGACGACCAGCTCACCTACACCGACGGCCACCCCGTCACCGCCTGCGACGTGCGCATCGTCACCAGCGAGGGCGTCGTCGCCGCGGCAGGGGTCGACGGCGAGGTGAGGGTCAAGGGGCCCATGGTGTTCAAGGGCTACACCGACTCCTCGCTCGACGCCGACGCCTTCGACGTGGACGGGTACTTCCGCACGGGCGACCTCGGCCACCTCGACGAGTCCGGCCACGTCGTGCTCACCGGTCGCCTCAAGGACGTGATCATCCGCAAGGGCGAGAACATCTCGGCCAAGGAGGTCGAGGACCTCCTCTACCAGCACCCGAAGGTCGGTGACGTCGCGGTCATCGGCCTGCCCGATCCGGAGCGGGGCGAACGGGTCTGCGCCGTGGTCGAGCGGGCCGAGGGCGCCGACGACCTCACCTTCGACGAGATGGTCGAGCACCTGAAGGCCGCGGATCTGATGCGCCAGAAGATCCCCGAGCAGCTGGAAGTCGTCGACGAGCTGCCCCGGAACCAGACGCTGCGCAAGGTCCTCAAGCAGGACCTCCGTGACACCTATCGCGAGAAGCCCTGGCCGTAGCCGCGGTTCGTGCTCTCGTCGAGGTGACCCCGTGGTGCGCGAGTGTCAGCCCGGGAGGGGACCGGGGGCGCCGAAGGGGATGGTCGGGCGCAGCACCGCGAAGGTGGCGTGGGCCACCCAGCTCGGGATCGGCTCCATGCCGAGCCCCCCGCCCGATGCGTGGATGATCATCCCGCCGCCCACGTACATGCCGGTGTGGCCGTCCATGAGGAACACGTCGCCGGGCAGGAGCAGCCTCGGATCGAGCCGATCCGCCACCTTCAGCGCCATGAACGCGGGGTCGGCCTCCATGGCGTAGGTCGTGGCCGGCACCGCGATCCCGATCTTGCGGTACGCACTCCACACGAATCCGGAGCAGTCGAAGAACCCTGCGCCGTAGCGGTTGGTGCCGGGCGGGCAGATCGGGTCCTGGGGGCGGGCCTCCGGTCCGAGGCACTGGGAGTAGGGGGTACCAAGACGGCTCATCGCCCAGTCGATCATCCCGGCCACGTCACCCGGGAACAGCGGAGGTGAGCCGTCGTCGAACTGCGGGACGCCGTCGGCCGCCTGGTACGGATCGTCGGGCACCGCCCCGAGATCGACGCCGGGGATCCGGGAGTACCGGCGGGCGGCGGCGAGGATGATGCGCACCCGCGCCGAGTCCTGCTCGATCTCCCACACCGCCCGCTGCAGCGGAGCGAAGGAGTCGAGGGCGCTGTCGCCCGCACAGAGGCGTTCGGCGACCGGGGCCGACGCCCGTTCGAGGTCGTAGGGGCCACGAGGTTCGCCGGGACCCGGCTCGACGAAGCCCAGCTCGGCGGTCGGGCCGGTCGGTCGGCCGTGGCGCCAGGCCACCCGACCCAGGCCGGCGAGCACCGCGCCGGAGAGGCGACAACCGGGGTCGGTCGAGTTGGCCGTCTCGGCGGCCCGCTTGTAGGCGAGGTAGGCCACGGCCGGCAGGTCGGTGGCCCCGACGGCGGCGAGGGTCTGGTCGGCGGCCACCTCGTCGGCGCCGCGCTGGGCCTCCGCGGCGACACGCTCGGTCTCGGCGGCGTCGGCCGCCCGCTCCGCGGCGACGAGGGCGGCGGCAGCAGACCGGTGCGCCTCCTCGGCGGCCTCGGCGGCCTCGGCGGCCTCGGCGAGGAGGGCCTTGCGGGCGGTGAGCGCGGCCACCATGACCTGGTGGTCGCGGGCCGAGGCCACGCCGTGTCGGACGTAGCTGGCCGCTCCGAGCTGTCCGTAACGGGCGCGCTGGTCGTCGTGGGCGGCACTGGTCCGGTTGCGCTCCGCGGCGGTGCGGGCTTCGAGCTCGGCGGCGTCCTGGCGGCCCGCCAGCGCCGTCGCCGACACCGCCTCGGCGGCCACGACCCGGTCGACCGAAGCCGTGAGGCGCTCCATCGCCGGGGCCACGGCATCGGCCGGATCGTCGGCCCCGACCGGGGGAGTCGGCAGCAGGGTGGCCACGAGCACCGCCGCCGACGCGACGGCGACCCCGATCGACCACGGGCGCGCCCGACCCGAGCGGGCGCGCGGGAACAGACCGAACATCACGTCCATAGTGTCGGCAGGCAAGGTGGAGCAATTGAGGCGCGCGGGTGGACGGACACCGACGGCCGCGTGAACGGCGTGCGCCCGGGAGGAGGGCCGATGTGGGGAACGGGGGGGTTGTCCTCTACCGTGGTCGGTGAGGCGGTCACATCCGACCGCCTCGTACACGTAGAGAGAGAAATCAGTTGACTACTGGAACCGTGAAGTTCTTCAACAACGAGAAGGGCTTCGGCTTCATCTCCAGGGAGCAGGGCGACGATGTGTTCGTGCACTTCTCCAACATCCAGGGCTCCGGCTACAAGACCCTCGAAGAGGGTCAGCAGGTCGAGTTCGACGTGGCGCCCGGCCGGAAGGGCGAGGAAGCCCAGAACGTCCGCCCCATCTGACCTTCGGGTCGACCGGAGCTGCCGGCCCTCCGGGCCGGCAGCTCCATGCAGTTTCTGCCCGGGTAGAGGAAAGGCGGTGTCCGATGGGGGCACAGCGCACGAGTTTCGAGAAGTTGCAGAGGGATCGGGCCAAGAAGGCCAAGGCCGCGAGCAAGCGGGAGAAGCGCCAGGGGCGGGGCGAGGCCGAGGACGGCACGCCCATCGAGGCCCCCGACACCGCCGCGCTGCTCGCCGATGACGGTCACGAGCTGACCGCCGGCGAGCTGTTGGCTCTGGTCGAGGAGTTGCACCGCCAGTACGAGGCCAAGGAGATCGAGTTCGACGAGTTCGAGGAGCGCAAGATCGAGCTGCTCGAACGCCTCCAGGTCGACTGAGGCCCGATCGGTCGGTCAGTCCAGGTCGGCCAGCGCGAGCTGCCAGCGCTGGGCGCGCAGCACGTTGCGGCGCTTCCAGAACGGTGTCTTCCAGTGCTTGATCCGCTTCGGCCCGATGGCCTCGGGCTCGCTCACCGCGTCGTCGTAGCCGTGGCGACGGATCGCTTCGGCGACCACCAGCTCGTCGAGGTCGAGCCCGTGGGCCGCCTGGTGGAGTTGGACGTGGGCGAGGTGGCGCACCTTCCGGTGCTCGACCCTGCGCATCGTCCGGCCGGGCAGGACCCGTCGGTCTCGGCGACCTCCACGATGCCGTGCTCCCATGGGCGGACCTCCTGGGGACGGGGGCCCCGCCGGGACGGCGGTGACCCGCTGTCGGACCATCTTGGCCCGGTTGGCGACGGCGTGCCAGGGATCCCGTCGAAGGTGCCGGTGCGACGAGCCGGGATCAGCGGCTGAGGGTGACCGGCCGGCTCTTGGCGACCTCTTCGAAGAAGTCGTTCCCCTTGTCGTCCACCACCACGAAGGCCGGGAAGTCCTCGACTTCGATGCGCCACACCGCTTCCATGCCGAGCTCGGGGTACTCGAGGACCTCGACCTTGCGGATGCAGTCGAGGGCCAGCCGGGCGGCCGGCCCGCCGATCGACCCCAGGTAGAAGCCGCCGTGGCGGGCGCACGCCTCGGTGACAGCCCGCGAGCGGTTCCCCTTGGCGAGCATGACGAGGCTGCCGCCGTGCTCCTGGAAGAGGTCGACGTAGGAGTCCATCCGCCCCGCCGTGGTGGGGCCGAAGCTGCCCGAGGCGTAGCCGTCGGGCGTCTTGGCCGGCCCGGCGTAGTAGACGCAGTGGTCGAGCATGTACTGCGGCAGCCCCTCCCCGGCGTCGATGCGCTCCTTCAGCTTGGCGTGGGCGATGTCGCGGGCCACGATCATCGGCCCGGTGAGCGAGACCCGGGTCTTCACCGGCAGACGGGACAGCTCGGAGCGGATCTCCGCCATCGGTCGGGTCAGGTCGATCCGGACGACGTCGTCGTCGAGGTGCTCGTCGGTGACCTCGGGCAGGTACTGCGCCGGGTCGTGCTCGAGCTGTTCGAGGAAGACCCCGTCGGCGGTGATCCTGCCGAGGGCCTGGCGGTCTGCGGAGCACGACACGGCGATGGCCACCGGGCACGACGCACCGTGACGGGGGAGGCGGATCACCCGCACGTCGTGACAGAAGTACTTCCCGCCGAACTGGGCACCGATGCCGGACTGCTGGGAGACCTTCAGGATCTCGAGCTCGAGGTCCAGGTCGCGGAAGCCCCGGCCGAGCTCGTTGCCGGTCGTGGGCAGGCTGTCGAGGTAGCGCGCCGAGGCGAGTTTCGCGGTCTTCAGCGCGTACTCCGCGGAGGTGCCGCCCACCACGAGGGCGAGGTGGTACGGCGGGCACGCCGACGTCCCGAGCAGGTCCATCTTGGTGGCCACGAACTCGAGGAGGCTCCGGGGGTTGAGGAGGGCCTTGGTCTCCTGGAAGAGGTAGCTCTTGTTCGCCGAGCCGCCGCCCTTGGCCATGAAGAGGAGCTTGTACTCCGACCCGTCGACCGCGGCGATCTCGATCTCCGCCGGGAGGTTCGTGCCGGTGTTCTGCTCCCGGTACATGTCGAGGGGGGCCATCTGCGAGTAGCGCAGGTTGGAGGTCTGGTAGGTGTCGAAGACCCCCCGGGCGATGGCGGCCTCGTCGCCGCCGCCCGTCATCACGAACTGGCCCTTCTTGCCCTTCACGATCGCCGTGCCCGTGTCCTGGCAGGACGGGAGCACGCCCCCGGCGGCGATGTTGGCGTTGCGCAGCAGGTCGAGGGCCACGAAACGGTCGTTGCCGGAGGCCTCGGGGTCGTCGAGGATCGACGACAGCTGGGCGAGGTGACCGGGACGCAGGAAGTGGGCGATCTCGCGCATGGCCTCGGCGGTGAGCAGGGTGAGGGCCTCGTGGTCGACCTGCAGGAACGGCCCGAGCGGTGTGTCGACGGTGGCGACCCCCTCGGTCGTCAGGAGGCGGTACGGGGTGGTGTCCTGCCCGAGGGGGAGCAGGTCCTGATGGGTGAACTCGGCCATGGCGCCAAGGTACCGCCGTGCCGCGGACGCCCGAACCCTCGAGCGGGGTCCGCGCATCGTGAGCGGGTCGCCGACGGGTCGTTAGTCTCTGGCGGTTCGTCACCGGTCCCGGGAGGATCGAGCCCATGCGTGCCGTCGTCATCTACGAGAGCCTCACCGGCAACACGGCCAAGGCCGCCGGTCACATCGCCGCCGGGTTGCGGGCCGAGGGGGTGAGCTCCGTCGTGTGCCCCGTCGCCGCCATCGACTACCAGGCGCTGGCCGACGCGGACCTCGTCATCGTGGGCAGCTGGACCGACGGGCTGTTCTTCTTCGGCCAGCGCCCCGCCAAGGCGGCCCGACTCGGCCAGATGCCGTTCATCACCGGTAAGACCGCCGCGGTGTTCTGCACCTACGCCCTCGACACCGGACCCACGCTCGACAAGCTCAGCGCCATCGTCGCAGACCGGGGCGGTGACGTGATCGGCGGGATGGCGATCAAACGGAACCGCCTCGAGGAGGGCAGCCGCGAGTTCGTCGAGCGCATCCTCGGGGTGGTCAGCGCCGCCTCGTGAGCGCCATCGGCCGGTCCGCCCCCTGCGCCGGTCGGATCAACCCGGCTCGGTGAGCACCCGGTAGACGGACAACAGGATGCGTCGACCGTCCTCGTCGAGGCGGGGGTCCTGCTCGATGGCGCCGGGGACGCTCGTGACCGCCCGTGCGTCGAGCGGCAGGTAGCCGAGCAGGCGCGACAGGGTGCCGGGCTTCGTCCCGAGCGCCTCCTCGATCGCCCAGACCTTGGGGCGCGTCGGCTCGGTGTCGCCGTTCACCCACATCGTGACCGCGGAGGCGGTGTAGGGCCGGCTGCCGTCCCCCATCTCGCAGCGCGCCACCTCGCTCCCGAGCCAGGCCCGGCTGCGGCCCTGGTCCTCGAGACGTTGGCGTACCGCTCGACCGAAGGCCTGTCGTTGTTCCTCGGTCGTGTCCATCCTGCTCCCCGCCCGCCGCCGTCGTGCGGGACCCCGGCGGTTCCACTCCACCGCTCGCCGTGGTGTTGCTACTACAGCTCTCGCAAGGGTCGCAAGCGATCGACAAGCCCTGCTGACGCAGACCGGTCCCCCCCCCCCCCCGGAGCGGGCGGCGATCCCGGTGACGCCCTCCGCGTCAGCGCGCCGTGCCCAGGTCGGCGATGATCCGCTCGCCGGTGCGCCTCCCGGAGAACATCGCCCCCTGGATGGACGCGGTGTCGCGATGGTCGCCGCACACGTAGCGCCCGTCGCCGAGCGCCACGCGGCGGCGGGGCAGGAGAGGAGGCCGCTGGTCGGGCTGGCCGTGGGGGATCACGTCCATCCGCACCGTCTCCCACTCCTCGACGGCCCCCCCGAACCAGGTGCGCATCTGGGCGGTCGTGGTCTCCTCGAGGCCCGGCCCGAGGGCGGCGGGGCCGGGGACGGCGGCGACGACGAGGTGTCGGCCCGGCGGGGCGTACCCCGGGGCGACCTCGCTCATGACGGCCACGTTGCGGGCCGGACCGGACCGATCGCCGTCGAGGAGGAGTGCCGTGCCCCGTCGGGGTGGTTCCGGCGTGGCGTACCAGAGCGCCGCCACCGGGCGGGAGCCCGGATCGGGGAGCCCGAGCAGGCGGGAGGCCACCGGACCGGCGGTCGCCACCACGAGGGCACGGCCCTCCACCCGCCGTCCGTCGGGCAGGACCGCAGCACGGCCCTCGATCCGCTCGACCGGGTGGTCGAGCCGGACGACGCCGTCGGCCAGCCCGCCGGCGATCTGGGCGGGGAGGGCGCCCATGCCCTGCGCGGGGACGCCCGTGGCGCCCACGGCGAGCATCCGCAGGATCATCTCGAAGCGCCGCGAGGACACCTCCAGTGCGGGGTCGAGCTGGATGCCGGCGAAGAGGGGTCGGAAGAACCGCTCGACGATCACGGGGCTGAACCCGGCGTCGTCGAGGCGTTCGAGGGTGGTCCGGTCGGGACGGCGCAACAGGTCGCGGGCCGGGCCGCGGACCACGGACGCCACCAGGGCCAGCACCCTGACCTTGTCGGCCAGCGTCCCGATCGGCGCCCGCACCGTGGTGAGCGCCTGCCACGGGGCGCGCCGGGGGTCGCCCACCCGATGGAACACCCCGTCCACGCGCACCACGGCCCCCGGCTCGAAGGGGCGGAGGTCGAGGGCGGGGACGTCGATCCAGCGCTCGAGCTCCGGGTACGCGGTGAGCAGGACCTGGAACCCCCTGTCCAGCCGGAAGCCGTCCACCCGGTCCGTGCGAACCCGACCGCCCACCCCGTCCGACGCCTCGAGCACGACCACGTCGAGCCCGGCCGCGGCGAGGGTGCGCGCGGCCACCAGGCCGGCGAGTCCCGCCCCGATGACGACGACGTCGTGGTCCATGACGCCCGACGCTACCCAGCGGGGCCGGGCTCCGGGTCGGTCCGGATCGACCCCTGCCAGGCCGTCGTTCGGTACCCTCGACGGAGGTGGGCGAGGACGGCGAGCGACTCGATCAGCGGATCCCCGAGCCCGAGCTGATGGAGGACCCGGCCCAGGCCGCCGCGTACGCCGCCGCCGACTTCGCGGCCGCGCACGACGCCCTCGTCCGAGACCTCCTCGACCGGCACCCGGGCGTGCGGGACCGTCGCCTACGCGTCGTCGACCTCGGGTGCGGGCCCGCCGACGTGACGGTGCGGCTCGCCCGGGCGCTGCCGGGCGCGACGATCGCAGGCGTGGACGCCGGGCCGGCGATGCTCGGCCACGGCCGGGACCGGGTGCGCGACGCGCACCTCGCCGAGCGCGTCGTGCTGCACCTCGCACGGGTGGACGCGGCGCTCGGCGCGAGCATCGGCCCCGCCGACCTCGTGGTCTCGAACAGCCTCCTCCACCACCTCCGTGACCCTGGCGACCTTTGGGCGGCCGTGGCGGCGCTCGCCGTCCCCGGCACGCTCGTCCACGTCGCCGACCTGTCCCGCCCGGTCACGTCCGCCGAGGTGGACGACCTCGTGGCCCGCGAGGCGGCCGGCGAGCCCGAGGTCCTCCGGGAGGACTTCCGGCGTTCCCTGCGAGCTGCGTACCGACCCGCCGAGGTCGAGGACCAGCTCCGTCGTGCCGGCCTGCTGGGAGCGCTCCACGTGACGGCGGTCCCCGATCGCCATCTCGTCGTGTGGGGTCAGCTGTGACCCCGACCATGGTGGGCGGCGCCCTACGCTCGGTCGCCGTGCCCTGTCGGACCACACCGTGAGCGACACCGACGACGCGCCGGTGCCACCGGGTCGTCGTGTGATCGGTCGGTCGGCGGACGCCGAGTCCCGCAAGGTGGTGGTGGGCGGTTCGGCGGCTCCGGCCGGGGCCGCTCCGCCGCCGCCGTCGCCTGAGCCGTCGCCCCCGGCGCCTCCCGGTCCGGCGCCATGGAACGTGGCGGACCCGGGGCGGGCCGCACGGCGGGTCACCGTGCTGGGCCGCAGCTCGGGGAGCGGCGCCCTGCCGGCGCCCGTCCGAGCGGCAGCGGTCGCACCACCGCCACCGGCGCCGCCGGCGTCGCCGCCGGGGGGTCGGGCCCCTCGGCCGCCGCGACCGGCACCCACCCCGAGCGCCCCGCGCTCGAGACCCCCGTGGCGCAGGATCGTCGCCCTGGCCCTCGGGTTCGTCGTCCTCGTCCCTGTGCTCGCTCTCCTGTTCGGCTGGTGGCAGTTCTCACGGATCGCGACCGTGGACGTGTCCGCGGCGCTCGCCCCGCAGGCGGGCGCGGGGACGAACTACCTCATCGTCGGCACCGACTCGCGGGAGGGCATCGATCCCTCGTCCCCCAACGCCGGGGCGTTCCTCGACGAAGGCGTCGCCGGGTCCCGCACCGACACGATCATGGTGCTGCGCGTCGGCGGTGGGCCGACGACACTGCTGTCGATCCCCCGCGACCTCTGGGTGACCGACCCGGCCACGGGCGACAAGGGACGCATCAACTCCACCTTCGCCGCCGGCCCGGCGAACCTGATCACGGCGGTCGAGCAGCTCGGCATCCCCGTCAACCACTACATGGAGATCGACTTCGTGAGCTTCGCGGGGCTCGTCGACGCCATCGGGGGGATCACCGTCGAGTTCCCCGCACCGGCCCGGGACGCCAACTCGGGGCTCCAGGTCGACGAGGCCGGCCCCGTCACCCTCGACGGGGACCAGGCGCTGGCCTACGTGCGCAGCCGCTACTACGAACAGCTCGTCGACGGTCGTTGGCAGGCCGACCCGACCGGCGACATCGGCCGGACCGAGCGCCAGCGGGCGTTCCTCACCACCCTGCTCGGATCCGTGGCCGACACCCGCAACCCGCTCGCCCTCGCCCGCATCCCCGGCGCGGTGGGCGGCGGGATGCGCATCGACGACGACCTCACCTACTTCGGCGCGCTGCGTCTGGGCTGGGCGCTGAGAGGCGCGTCGCCGGTGGCGGTGACCCTCCCGGTCACCCCACGGACCACGACCGGCGGCGCCGCCGTCCTCGAGCTGGGCCCCGGCGCCGACGAGGTGTTCGCCGGGTTCTCCCGGTGAGGTGGCGGGGCGCGATGCGCCGAGACCCACGGTGAACCGCGACGAGGGGCGCACCACCCCGCTCTGGCTGTCGCACCACTGGCCCGAGGACTACGACCGCTGCGTGCGCGTCGGGCGCGCCCACGTGTGTCGGCGGTGCACGGTGCTCTACCCGCTCGCCTTCGCGGTCCTGGCCCTCGCCCTGCTGGGCGCCCGCTTCCCCGAGGCGTTCGGGATCGTCGCGCTCGTCGTGCTGCCGCTCCCGGCGCTGGTCGACTTCGTGGCGGAGCACCTGGGATGGTGGGCACCGTCGCCCCGTCGTCTCGTGGCGGTCACGGTGCCGCTCGGCGTGGGCCTCGGGGTCGGGTTCGCCCGTTACCTCGAGAACCCTGCGGATCCGTGGTTCTGGGGCGTGGTGGTGTGCTACGCGGCGATCGCCCTCCTGGCCGCCCTCACCGGTCGGCGCCGCAGCGGGCACCCCTGAGTGCTCAGTCGGTGATGCTCAAGAAGATGTGATCGGGCTTCGTGGCCGCAGCCTCGAGCACCTCGAAGGCGTTCTCGACCACCGGCACCAGGTCCTGGTGGTGGCGGAACGCCCCACGCTCGAGCCGGCGCATCCGCTCGAGCCCGGCGGCGATGTCGTCGTCGTGGAGCCACCCCTTGTTGCCCAGGCGCATGAGCGGCGAGAGCTCGGCGACCACGGCGTCGGGCGCGAACGACGCGGCGAGGTCGAGCAGCTCACGGCCCCGCGCCAGGCGGCGGGCCTCGCTCGGCGGCCAGCCCAGATCGGGGAAGCGCCGGCGCATCAGGTCGGGCGAGCGGAACGCCCGGGTGGGGATGAGGTACGGCGCCATCAACACCCGGTACCACTCGACGAGGTGACCGGGCTCGGGGGCCAGCAGCCAGTCCTCGGGATCCGACAGGGGGAGCAGCTCGAGGTAGGAGCGCACGACGGGATCGGGTTGCTCCCAGACGAGCACGGCCTCGTCCCGCCAGGCCAGGGTGCCGTCGCCGCGTCGGCGCCGGGCCTCCAGGTCGAGGTGGAACTCGACCGGGTCCAACATCCAGGCTCGACTGACCATGGTCATCCGGACACCTCCCCGATGTTCGACGCCTCACCAATGCTGACGCGGTCGGCTCGCTCGGAGGTGGATGGTCAGCCGGGCGCGGTCAACGCTCCCACGAGCGCCTCGACGACCGGTCTGATCGGGGGAGCGGGCGTCGCCTCGATGGAGTCGATGGTGCAGAAGGCGTCGGTGCCGAAGGCTCGGCCCTGCAGCGTGATCAGCACCGAGCACGTCGGGCCGCCCTCGAAGCGGACGAGCACCTCGAGGATCCCGAGGTGGCGGTCGACGTAGCCGACGCTGCCCACCGTCGCGGCGGCGTCGAGCAGCAGCGCGAAGGCTTCGGCGGCGGGCGCCTCGATGGCGATCGTGTCCCCGTCCACGGCGTCCGCGGCGACCTGGTCCGACGACCACCGTGGCGCCGGGCGGGCCGGCGGCTCGGGGAGGTCGGTGGCGGTCGGCGTCACCTCGGGGACGACCCCGGCGCCACCGGCCAGGACCGCCGAGCGGACCGTGGCGAACGCCGTCGTCACCCGGGCGGTGCGCTCGGTGGCGAGGGGTCGGTCCACGACATCGGGGTGGTTGGACCGCACCAGGGCCCGGTACGCCGTGCGCACCTCCGCCATGGGGGTCCCCGGTGCGACCCCGAGGACCGTGAGCGCCTCGGTGAGCGTCATCTCCGCCATCAGCGGGCCGGGCTGGCCAGGACGGCCTGGGAACCCACGACGGTCGAACCGTCGGCCGCGGCCAGGACCAGCAGCACCGGGTGGGCCGACCCGTCGCACGGGAGGGTGAGGTCCACCGGGCCGGCGACGGGCACCGGGGCGTCGAGCGTCGCCCCGTCGACGACGATCGTGGCGCCGACCGCCCCGGACGCCGTCCACTCGGCGCGGGCGGTGAACTCCGTCCCGTCGCAGGTGAGGGGAGCCCGCACCGCGAAGCTCTCGATGCGCAGACCCTCCGCAGGTGCCGCGGAGGGGGCGGGGGCGGAGGGCGTCGGCGTCGAACCGGGTGCGCTGGTGGGCGCCGTCGGGTCGAGCTCGGTGGGCAGGGTCACCGGCGAGGTGACGGCCGGCGGCTCGGCGCCGGGGTCACCGCTGCACCCTGCGAGGAACGCGACGGCCGCGGCGGCGACGAGCAGGGTCATGGGTCCGCGGCGACGCACGCACGAAGGGTACGGCGACCTCCCCGAGGGGTCACAACCGTCGCCCGTGCACCCGGCTGCTCCCGGCGTGCGAGCATCGGCCGGTGTTCACCGACCTCGTCGCCCGAGATCCCGACGCGGCGGCGCTCGACGACGGGACGCGACGTCGCACCCGCGGTGAGCTCCTCGACCGGGCCACCCGGCTGGGACGGCTCCTCGAGTTCCTCGGCGTCGGGACGGGCGGACATGTCGCCGCCCTCTGGGGCAACCGGGTCGAGGTGGTCGAGGCGGTCCTGGCGGCCACCCTCTCGGGCGCGTGGCTCACGCCGGTCAACCGCCACCTCACCCTCGACGAGGTCCGCTACGTGCTCGACGACTCGGGGGCGACCGTGGTGCTCGCCGATCCCGAGCACGAGGAGCTCGCCCGTCGGGCCGCCGGGAACAGGAACGTGGTGGTCGCCGGCGACGACCTGGACGACCGGCTCGCCGCGACCACGACCACGCCGTACCCGCTCAGCGGGCCGGCCGGCGGGACGATGTTCTACACGAGCGGCACCACCGGGCGTCCGAAGGGCGTGCGTCGGTGGGTCGCCTCGGACCTGGGGGCCCAGCTGCGGGCACTGGCCGCCTCGGGTCGTCCCCTCGGGCTGACCGGCGCAGGCCCCCATCTGGTCACCGGCCCGCTGCACCACGCCGCACCGTTGGGCTTCGCGCTGTTCGACCTCCACAACGGTGCGCCGCTCGTGCTCATGCCCCGCTGGGACGAGCGCACCTTCCTCGAGCTGGTCGACCGGCACCACGTGACGACGACGCACCTCGTCCCGACGATGTTCGTCCGCCTGCTGCGGCTGCCCGACGAGGAGCGCGCCCGGTTCGACGGCTCCTCGCTGCGCACGGTGCTGCACGGGGCGGCGCCCGTCGCGCCCGGTGTCAAGCACCGCATGATCGACTGGTGGGGCCCGATCCTCGTCGAGTACTGGGGGGGGAGCGAGGGGGGCTACGTCACCGTGGCCACCACGCAGGAGTGGCTCGACCACCCCGGCACCGTCGGGCGGCCGGTGTCCACCTACGAGGTCTACGCCGGGGACACCGCGGGCGCACCGCTCCCCACCGGTGACGAGGGCCTGCTCTGGTGTCGCAACGTCCTCTCGGACCGCGTCTTCGAGTACCACAACGCCCCGGAGAAGACCGCGGCGGCGTTCGCCTCCCCCGGGGTGTACACGCTCGGCGACATCGGACGGGTCGACGACGACGGGTTCGTGCACCTCTCGGACCGGGCTGCCGACATGATCATCACCGGGGGGATGAACGTCTACCCCACTGAGGTGGCCCAGGTGCTCGCCGACCACCCCGCGGTGGCTGACGTGGCCGTGTTCGGCGTCCCCGACGAGGAGTGGGGGGAGCAGGTCAAGGCGGCGGTGGAGCTGCTCGGCGACCGTCGTCCCTCCGAGGAGCTGGCCGAGGAGATCCTGGCCTTCGCCCGTGAACGCCTGGCCGGCTACAAGGTGCCCCGCTCCGTCGACTTCGAGGAGGCCCTGCCCCGTTTCACGACGGGCAAGCTGCACACCCGCGTGCTGCGGGACCGCTACTGGCCCGAAGGTGGGCGCCGCATCTGAGCAGAGGTCCGGACGTTCAGGTGGTGGGCGCGACGGGGCCGTCGTGGAGGACGGCCGACAGCAACCGGGCGAACCACTCCGGGTCGTCGACACCGCACAGCTCACGAGCGGAGTGCATGGAGAGCTGGGCGACGCCGACGTCGACCGTGTCGATCCCCAGACGGGTGGCGGTGACCGGCCCGATCGTCGAGCCGCACGGCATGTCGGTGCGGGACACGAAGTCCTGGAGGGGCACGCCGACGGACTCGGCCGCCGCCCGCACCCTCGCCGCCCCGATCGCATCCGTCGCGTAGCGGGCGTTGGCGTTGGCTTTCAGCACCGGACCGGCGTTCGGGGCGACGTGGTGCTCGGGCTCGTGGCGTTCGGCGTAGTTGGGGTGCGTGGCGTGCGCTCCGTCGGCGGAGACGCAGATCGACGCGGCGAGTGCCCGGAACCACTCGTCGCGCCCGAGCCCCGCCGCCGAGGCGATCCGCTCGAGCGTGGTGGCGAGCATCGGGCCGGCGGCGCCGGTGGTGGTGGCGCTGCCCACCTCCTCGTGGTCGAACAGGCAGATCACCGGCACCGGTCGAGGGCCCTCCTCCCGCGTGGCCACGGTCCGGAGCATGGCGTCCACCGCGGCATGGCAGGACAGTAGGTTGTCGATGCGGGCGCCGGCGAGCAGTGAGCGGTCGACACCGAGCACGGTCGCCGGGGTGAGGTCGTGGAGCATCACGTCGTGGGCCAGGACGTCGGCAGGGGCCACGTCCGCCCGCTCGGCCAACAGGGCGACCAGGTCGCCGACGCCCACCGGGCCCGTGCCCCACAGCGGCACCATGTGGCGCTGTGGGTCGAGCACCAGGCCCTTGTCGTTCACGCCCCGGTCGAGGTGGATGGCGAGCTGGGCGACGCGCAGGAGCGGCCGGTCATCGCGGACGAGGCGGACCTCGGGACCGTGGCGACCCCGGACCGTCACGCGTCCGGACAGCCCGAGGTCTCGGTCCAGCCAGGAGTTCAGCAGCGCACCGCCGTAGACCTCCACGCCGACCTGTCGCCAACCGTGGCCCCCCGTGTCGGCGTGCGGCTTGACGCGCAGGTTCGGTGAGTCCGTGTGGGCGCCGACCAGGTGGAACCCCTGCGCAGGGTGGCGGTCGTCACCCACCACCCATGCGACGAGGGCGCCGCCCCGGGCCACGTAGCGCCGCCCCGGACCGACCGGCCACTCGTCGGCCTCGAGCACCTGCTGGAAGCCGGCCCCGTCGAGCCGGCGGGCGCACTCCTGCACGGCGTGGTACGGCGACGGGGCGGCGTCGAGGAAGGCGCACAAGTCGGCGGCCTGGGTCGTGAACGACGCCGCGCCGTCGCCGGCCGGGGGGGTGGTGCGGTCGGACCGGTCGGGTGCAGCCACCCGGGCACCCTAACGCCCTCGATCCGTCCCGACGTGAGCCACGAACCCTCGCTCCCGGAGTGGCCCGTACCCGTCGCGGACGGCTACGGTGCAACCTCCGCTGAGGGGCCAACGTCGTCCCCGCCACGCGTGTCGTGTCCAGCGCCCGCCCGGGCCACCCCACGCTCCCAGGAAGACGTATGGCCTCGCATTCCCCCCTGTCCCCACCCCGCCAAGGGCTCTACGACCCGCGCTTCGAGCACGATGCCTGCGGGGTGAGCTTCGTCGTCCACATGAAGGGCCTCAGGAGCCACGACATCGTGGTCCAGGGCGTCGGGGCCCTGTGCAACCTCGAGCACCGGGGCGCGGCCGGGGCCGAGACGAACACCGGCGACGGCGCCGGCATCCTCATCCAGATCCCGGACCGGTTCCTGCGTGACGTCGTGGAGTTCCCGCTCCCCGCCGAGGGCCAGTACGCCACCGGCCTGGGGTTCCTCCCGAAGGACCCGGACGCGGCGGCCGAGGTCGTCGACGCCGTCGAGAAGATCGCCACCAGCGAGGGCCTCCGGGTCCTCGGCTGGCGCGACGTCCCCCACGACGACTCGATGATCGGTTCACAGGCCCGCTCGGTCGAGCCCTCGTTCCGTCAGCCCTTCCTGGCCGGCGACGGGCTCGCCGACATGTCGCTCGAGCGACGGGCCTACATCGTGCGCAAGCGCATCGAGCACGAGCTGGGGCCGCTGAACGGCGAGGGAGGGGCGTACTTCCCGTCGCTGTCGTGTCGCACCTTCGTCTACAAGGGCATGCTCACCACCAACCAGCTCCCCGAGTTCTTCCCGGACCTGGTCGACGAGCGGGTCGAGTCCGCCCTGGCCCTCGTGCACTCCCGGTTCTCGACGAACACGTTCCCGTCGTGGCCGCTCGCCCATCCGTTCCGCTACGTCGCCCACAACGGCGAGATCAACACCGTCCAGGGCAACCGGAACTGGATGCAGGCCCGCGAGGCCCTCCTGCACTCCGACCTGCTGCCCGGCGACCTCGAGCGGATCTTCCCCATCTGCACCCCCGAGGCGAGCGACTCGGCCACCTTCGACGAGGTGCTGGAGCTCCTGCACATGGGGGGCTACGAGCTGCCCCACGCCGTGTTGATGATGATCCCCGAGGCCTGGGAGCACCAGCCCTCGATGCCCGTCGCGAAGCGTGACTTCTACCGCTACCACTCCTCGCTGATGGAGCCCTGGGACGGCCCGGCGTCGATCGCGTTCACCGACGGTGCGGTGATCGGCGCGGTGCTCGACCGCAACGGGCTGCGCCCGTCGCGCTACTGGGTCACCGCCGACGACATCGTCGTCATGGCGTCCGAGGTCGGCGTCGTCGACGTCGATCCCGCCCGGGTCGTCCAGAAGGGACGGCTGCAGCCGGGGCGCATGTTCCTGGTCGACACCACCGCCGGTCGCATCATCGGCGACGAGGAGATCAAGGGACACCTCGCCGACCGCCACCCCTACGGCCAGTGGCTGGCCCAGAACCTGATCGCGCTGGAGGGACTCCCGGCGCGAAGCCACGAGCTGCGCCTGCACGGGACGGTCGTCAACCGCCAGCAGGTGTTCGGCTACACGTCCGAGGAGCTGCGGATCCTCCTCGACCCCATGGCCCGCACCGGGGCCGAGCCCATCGGGTCGATGGGCACCGACACGCCCCTCGCCGTGCTCTCCGACCGGCCCCGCCTGCTGTTCGACTACTTCAACCAGCTCTTCGCCCAGGTCACGAACCCGCCGCTCGACGCGATCCGCGAAGAGCTCGTCACCGCCCTGGGTCGCAACCTCGGCCCGGAGCAGAACCTGTTGAACCCCCAACCCGGGTCGTGTCGACAGCTGCACATCCCCCGACCGGTCATCGACAACGACGAGCTCGCCAAGATCGTCCACATCGCCGAGGTGATCCCCGGCTTCTCGACGACCGTCCTGCGCTGCCTGTATCCCGTGGCGGAGGGCGGCGAGGGGCTCCGCCGGGCGATCGAGGACGTTCGGCGCCAGGCCAGCGAGGCCATCGCCGCCGGGGCCACGATGCTCGTGCTCTCCGACCGCGGTGCCGACGAGGAGCTCGCCCCCATCCCGTCCCTGCTCTACACCTCCGCCGTGCACCACCACCTGATCCGCGAGAAGACCCGGACCAAGGTGGGGCTCGTCGTCGAGACGGGGGAGGCCCGGGAGGTGCACCACATGTGCCTCCTGATCGGGTACGGCGCGGCCGCGGTGAACCCCTACCTCGCCTTCGAGACGATCGAGGACCGCATCGCCGAGGGCCTGACCGACATGCACGACCCCAACAAGGCGGTCGCCAACTACATCAAGGCGGCCAGCAAGGGCGTGCTGAAGGTCATGTCCAAGATGGGCATCTCCACCGTCGCCTCCTACACCGGAGCGCAGATCTTCGAGGCCGTCGGCCTCGGCGAGGACCTGGTCGAGGAGTACTTCAGCGGCACCGTGAGCCGGCTCGGCGGGATCGGGATCGACGAGGTGGCCGAGGAGGTCCGCCGCCGCCACGCGATGGCCTACCCCGCCAACCCGACCGAGCGGGCCCATCGCAGCCTCGCGGTCGGCGGCGAGTACCAGTGGCGTCGGGAGGGGGAGTTCCACCTCTTCAACCCCGAGACCGTCTACAAGCTCCAGCACGCCACCCGCTCGCGCCGTTACGAGATCTTCAAGGAGTACACGCGCCGGGTCGACGAGCAGTCGGCCCAGCTCGCCACCTTGCGCGGCATGTTCCGCCTCCGCACCGGTGAGCGTCCTCCCGTCCCGATCGAGGAGGTGGAACCCGTCTCGGAGATCGTGAAGCGGTTCTCCACCGGCGCCATGTCCTACGGCTCGATCTCCGCGGAGGCCCACGAGACCCTCGCCGTCGCCATGAACCGTCTCGGCGGCAAGTCCAACACCGGCGAGGGCGGCGAGGACCCCGAGCGGTTCGTCACCATGCCCGACGGCGACTCGAAGCGCTCGGCCATCAAGCAGGTGGCGTCGGGCCGCTTCGGGGTGACGAGCGACTACCTCGTGAACGCCGACGACATCCAGATCAAGATGGCCCAGGGCGCGAAGCCGGGGGAGGGCGGCCAGCTGCCCGGCAGCAAGGTGTACCCCTGGATCGCCAAGACCCGGCACTCGACGCCCGGGGTGGGGCTCATCTCCCCGCCGCCCCACCACGACATCTACTCGATCGAGGACCTCGCCCAGCTCATCCACGACCTGAAGAACGCCAACGACCAGGCTCGCATCCACGTCAAGCTGGTGGCCGAGATCGGTGTGGGCACCGTCGCCGCCGGTGTCTCGAAGGCCCACGCCGACGTGGTGTTGATCTCGGGGAACGACGGCGGGACCGGTGCCTCCCCGTTGACGTCGCTCAAGCACGCCGGCGGCCCCTGGGAGCTCGGGCTCGCCGAGACGCAGCAGACCCTGCTGCTCAACGACCTGCGCGACCGCATCGTGGTGCAGGTCGACGGGCAGCTCAAGACCGGCCGCGACGTGGTCATCGGGGCCCTGCTCGGCGCCGAGGAGTTCGGTTTCGCCACCGCCCCGCTGGTCGTGTCGGGCTGCGTGATGATGCGGGTCTGCCACCTCGACACGTGCCCGGTCGGGGTCGCGACGCAGAACCCCGAGCTGCGCAAGCGCTTCACCGGGAAGCCCGAGTTCGTGGTGACCTTCTTCGAGTACATCGCCGAGGAGGTGCGCGAGCTGCTCGCCGAGCTCGGCTTCCGCACCCTCGACGAGGCCATCGGACGGGTCGAGATGATCGACGCGACCGCCGCCGTCGACCACTGGAAGGCTTCCGGGCTCGACCTCTCGCCGGTGCTCCACGTCCCCGACCTCCCCGAAGGGGCCCATCGCCACCAGGTCGTGGGCCAGGACCACGGCCTCGACCGGGCGCTCGACAACGAGCTCATCGCCCGGGCGGGCCCGGCCCTCACGGCGGGTGAGCCGGTCAGCATCGACCTTCCCGTGCGCAACGTGAACCGCACCGTGGGGACCATGCTCGGCGCCGAGCTGACCCGCCGCCACGGCGCGGACGGGCTGCCCGACGACACGATCGTCGTGAACCTCACCGGCTCGGCCGGCCAGAGCCTCGGGGCGTTCCTGCCGCGGGGGATCACCCTGCGCCTCTCCGGCGACGCCAACGACTACGTCGGCAAGGGCCTCTCCGGTGGTCGGCTCGTCGTGCGACCCCCCGCGGGTTCGACCTTCGTGGCCGAGGAGAACATCATCGCCGGCAACGTCATCCTCTACGGCGCCACCGCCGGCGAGGTGTTCCTCCGCGGCGTCGTCGGCGAGCGCTTCGGGGTCCGCAACAGCGGCGCGATCGCCGTCGTCGAAGGTGTCGGCGACCACGGCTGTGAATACATGACCGGCGGCCGCATCGTGGTGCTGGGGCCGACCGGTCGCAACTTCGGGGCGGGCATGAGCGGCGGAACCGCCTTCGTCCTCGACGTCGACGGGACGTTCCCGTCCCGGGTGAACCCCGAGATGGTCGACCTCGACCCGCTCGACGACGACGACCTGGTGTGGCTGCACCACCGCGTCGAGCGCCACCTCGCCGAGACCGACTCGGCCGTCGCACGACGGCTCCTCCACGAGTGGACCCACTCCGCGGAGCGGTTCGTGAAGGTCATGCCGAAGGACTACCGCCGGGTGCTGCTCGCCGAGCGCGACGCGCTGGCCACCGGCGCCGACCCCGTGGAGGCGGTCATGGCCGCCGCCCGGATCTGAGGACGACGATGGGCGACACGACCGGATTCCTGAAGCTGCCCCGCGAGCTGCCGCCGCGGCGGGAGGTGCCGGTGCGCCTGCGCGACTGGCGTGAGGTGTACGAGGAGTTCCCGATCGTCAAGGTGCGCGAGCAGGCCAGCCGGTGCATGGACTGCGGCATCCCGTTCTGCAACAACGGGTGCCCGCTCGGGAACCTGATCCCCGACTGGAACGACCTCGTCTACCGCGACCACTGGCACGAGGCGATCGACCAGCTGCACGCCACCAACAACTTCCCCGAGTTCACCGGCCGGCTGTGCCCGGCCCCGTGCGAGGCGGCCTGCGTCCTCGGCATCAACGCGGACCCGGTGACGATCAAGCAGGTCGAGGTCGAGATCATCGACCGGGCCTGGTCGGAGGGGTGGGTCACCCCGCAGGTGCCCGCAGAGACCACCGGCAGGCGCGTGGCCGTCGTGGGGTCCGGTCCGGCCGGGCTGGCCGCCGCCCAGCAGCTCACCCGGGCGGGCCACGAGGTGGTGGTCCTCGAGCGAGCCGACCGCATCGGAGGGCTCCTGCGCTACGGGATCCCCGAGTTCAAGATGGAGAAGCGGCACATCGAGCGCCGCCTCGAGCAGATGGTCGCCGAAGGGACCGAGTTCCGGACGAACGTCGAGGTCGGTGTCGACGTGACCGGGGACGAGCTACGGCGCGAGTACGACGCCGTGGTGCTCGCCGCGGGGGCCACGGCGTGGCGAGACCTGCCCATCCCGGGCCGCGACCTCAATGGCATCCACCAGGCCATGGAGTACCTGCCGGGCGCCAACCGCGTCATCGAGGGCGACCTGGCCTCGGCCCCGATCGACGCCGGCGGCAAGCGGGTGGTCATCATCGGCGGTGGCGACACCGGCGCCGACTGCCTGGGCACGGCCCACCGCCAGGGCGCAGCGTCGGTCCACCAGTTCGAGATCATGCCCCGCCCGCCCGACGCCCGCGCCGAGACCACGCCCTGGCCCACCTGGCCCCTGCTGTACCGCACGTCGTCGGCGCACGAGGAGGGCGGTGAGCGGGTCTACGCCGTCAACACCGTGGAGTTCCTCGGCGACGGCGAGGGCAACCTCGTGGGCCTGCGGGCCGTCGAGGTGCGTTCCGAGGTCGTCGACGGCCGGCCGTCGTTCGTCCCGGTGGAGGGCAGCGAGTTCGAGCTCCCCTGCGAGCTGGTGTTCCTGGCCATGGGGTTCGTCGGCCCGGAGAAGGGCGGTCTCGTCGACCAGCTCGGTGTCGACCTCGACCTCCGGGGGAACGTCGCCCGGGACGACGAGTGGTCGACCAACGTCCCCGGTGTGTTCGTGGCCGGTGACATGGGCAGGGGGCAGAGCCTCATCGTCTGGGCGATCGCCGAGGGGCGCTCGGCGGCCGCTGCGGTCGATCGTCACCTCATGGGCGAGACGATGCTGCCGTCGCCGCTCACTCCCGACGCCCGCCCTCTGACCTGACCCCGGTCGGTGTGCGGTCGGCGGGGCACCGTCGGTCGTGCCCGCCGCCACGCGAAGAGCCCCGGGCCCGTGGCCCGGGGCTCTCGTCGTCCTCGGTGACCGCCGGGGCGGCGTCAGGCGGCGACCGGCTCGCCCTTCAGGCCTCGGTACACGTAGGCCCCGGCCACGATGGTGACCGGCCACGAGACGAGCAGCCCCACGAAGCACAGCAGCGCGCCGAGCAGGTTCACGAGGAACGCCACGATCATGAAGCCCAGCACGCCGCCGAAGTTGGTCTTGACGAGGTCGATGCTGCGCTTGATCGCGTCCCCCGGCTGGAGGTTCTCGTCGAGGACCGCGAACGACGAGAACAACAAGAAGGTGGCGGCGATGAGACCGGGGATCACGCACAGGATGATCCCGATGCCGACGGCCAGGCCGACCAGCACCCCGGTGATCCCGTAGGCGACGACCTGCGGGCCGCTGGGGATGGCCATCCCCATGTCGATCGGCTCGCCCTTCGTGAGGGCGAGGGCCATGCGCACGATGCCGAACGAGACGACGGCCGACACGCAGATCACCACCACGTTCCAGAGGAGCTGGACGAAGAAGCCGGAACGGGAGATCGGGATGCCGACGACGTTGAGGACGACGCTGACGCCCCACACGAACAGGATCCCGACGATCAACGGACCGGCGTTGGCGGTGAACTTGTTCCACCCGTAGGAGATCGAGCCGCCGATGTCGACGCCGCCGCCGGCGCCGGCGGGTCGGGCCGTGGGCGCGCCGGGGGGAGGTCCGCCCGGCGCCTGCTCCGGCGGGTACCACTTGCCGTCGGAGGCCTGCCACCAGCCCGGGCCCTGCGAGGTGTCGCTCATTCCGTCTCCTTGTCGAGCAGACGGACCCGACCAGGAGTCGGGCCCGAGAATCCTCCGTCAACTTAGTCAGGTCGCGTGCTCCGGCGCGGCTCTTCGGTGTGAGGCGATCGTGGCGGTGCTGCGAGGGCCGCGGGCGGGGACAGCGTTCGCCCGGCGCCGTTGGGCCGTCGGGACCTCCGCTCTCAAGTCACGGCCGGAACCGCCCGATCAACCTCAGACGAGGAGTGGAGACCTCCCCGTGACCACGCCGAGCCGGATCGGGCGGAGAGCTGAGAGGCCGAGGATGCTGCGAAACTTGAAGGTCGGGACCAAGCTGATGGCGACCCTGGTGGCGCCGGCGCTGGTCATCGTCGTCCTGGTGACCATCGGGGTCCGTGACCGACTCGATGTGGCTCGCAGCGCCAACAGCGTCGAGGAGGTGGCCGGCTTCGCGGCGGCCACGTCGACCCTGGCCGACCAGCTCCAGATCGAGGCGGTCCGGTCGGTGAACGTCAGCGGTTCCCAGGGGGCCGTCGGAGCCCCCGAGCTGGCCGCCCAGCGGGCTGCGACCGACACCGCTCTCGCCGAGTTCGAGGATGCCGCCGAGCGCAGCGGCGCGGCCGACCTCGGTGGTGCGGTCTCCGATTCGCTGCGCTTCGCCGAGGCCCGACTCGGCACCCTCGGCACCCTGCGCACCTCGGTCGACACCGGCCAGGTGCTCCCGTACGCCATCGGCCAGAGCTACAGCGACAGCGTCGACGCCCTCGGTGCGGTGACGTCCGCACTCGTCCAGACGGCGAACGACGCCGAACTGCTGCGGGGCCTCGAGACGGTGGCGGCGCTCGACCGGATCAGCGTCGCCCAGGGCGCGCTCGCCGTCCAGACCGTGGGCGCCGCCCGGGTCGGGCAGTTCACCGACCGGACCGGCCAGGTCTGCGCCACCTTCGGCACCGAGTGCGACTCGTTCGTCCGGGCCGAGGAGGCCAACGGCGACCTGCAGCAGACCACCGACGCCTTCTCGCAGGGCCGGGCCACCCCGGCCGAGAAGCAGCTCGTCCAGAACGCGCAGGCGGCCAACCAGTTCGAGGAGCTCGCCCAGCGGACCCTCGACGAGGGCGTGGGGGGCAACGTCATCACCGTGCCGGCCGACGAGCTCACCGCCGCATCCCTCGCCGCGGTCGACGGGCTGTCGGGCGTGAGCGAGGTGCTCACCGCCAACGTCGCCAGCACCGCCTCCGACCTCGCCTCGAACGCCTTCCGGGGCGCGCTGCTCTACCTGGTCGCCGGGATCGGTGCACTGGTGCTGGCCTTCGGCCTGGCCGTCGTGGTCGCCCGGTCCGTGACCCGCCCGCTGAACCGGCTCACCGGGGCGGCGTACCGCCTCTCCACCGAGCAGCTCCCGTCGCTCGTCGAGCAGCTCCGGAACCCCGACGACGAAGCCAGCGAGTCGGTCACCGAGTCCCTCGAGGCCATCCCGGTCGACTCCACCGACGAGATCGGCCAGCTCGCCGAGGCCTTCAACTCGATCCAGACGGTGACCGTCGACGTGGCCGAGGAGCAGAGCCGCCTGCTGCGCAAGGGCATCGGAGACATCTTCGTCCACCTCGCCCGCCGCAACCAGAGCCTGCTCGACCGCCAGATCGAGTTCATCGACCACCTCGAGACCCACGAGCAGGACCCCGACCAGCTCGACAACCTCTTCAAGCTCGACCACCTCGCCACCCGGATGCGCCGCAACGCCGAGTCGCTCCTGGTGCTCGCCGGCGCCGAACCGCCTCGGCGCCGCGGTCGTCCCGTGCCCGTGGTCGACGTGGTGCGGGTGGCCATCGGGGAGGTCGAGGACTTCAGCCGCGTGCACCTCATCGCCCTCGACGACGCCACCATCGCCGGCAACGTGGCGGTCGACCTCGCCCACCTGCTCTCCGAGCTCATGGAGAACGCCACCCACTTCTCGCCGCCCGAGAGCAGTGTCGAGGTGCTCGGACGCCGCGGGGACCGCAACGGCTACGTGCTGACCGTCGCCGACCGTGGCATCGGGATGAACGCCCAGCAACTCGCCGAGGCGAACGCGCAGCTCGCCCGGCCGCCGCTCGTGGGCCTTGCCCTGTCCCGCTCCCTCGGGTTCATCGTGATCGGCCGGCTGGCGAACCGGTTCGGGCTGACGGTGACGCTCGAGCCCACGCCGAACGGCGGGACGACGGCGACCGTCACCCTCCCGTTCTCTCTGGTGGAGTACCCCGAGGACGGCGAGACGACCCCGTCGACCGGTCGGTCGACCACTCGGGGGGCGACCCCGACGAAGCTGCTCCCTGCCGGTCGTGTCGAGCGTCCCGGCGGGACCGACGGCGCGGCCCGGTCGGCCGGACCGCTCGTGCGGCGCTCCGCACCGGCGGCGCCGACGTCGCCCGTGCCCGCCCCCTCGCCAGCCGCCGTTCCCGAGCCGGCCACGGTCGGGGCCTCCGGTCTCCCGGCTCGTCGCGCCTCGGTCGGCGCGCCGGCCCCCAGCCCGGTCACCGACAGCGCCCCGAGCGTGTCGGCGCCGGACTCGGCGGCACCGGCGCTCACCGCCGCAGGGCTCGTGCGCCGCACGCCGAAGGCGGCCACCGCCACGCCGACCAGTCCCGTGGAGTCCGCGGCGACGGCCGCCCGACCCGTGGCCCGCAGCAGCCGCTCACCCGAGGAGGTCCGGCGCATGCTCTCGCGGTACCGCTCCGGTCTCGACCGGGGACGCCAGGGTGACGACACCACCAGCACCAGCAGCGACGACCAGGCCTGATTCGGCCGCAACGAAGGATCGAGAGAGACATGATCGAACTGTCCGCAGGAGCCCGCAATCTGAACTGGCTGGTCCAGAGCTTCGCCGAGAAGGTGGCCGGGGTGAACGAGGCCGTCGTGGTCTCCTCCGACGGGCTCCCCATCGCCGCCTCGTCGGGACTCGACCGTGACGCGGCCGACCGCTTCGCGGCCGTGTCGTCGGGTCTCATCGGCCTGGCCTACGGCGCGGCGGGCCGTTTCGGCGGCGGGGCCGTCAACGAGGTGATCGTCGAGATGGAGTACGCCTTCCTCTTCGTCACGGGGATCAGCGACGGGTCCTGTCTCGCCTGCGTGGCCGACGCCCAGTGCGACGTCGGCCTCGTCGGCTACGAGATGGCGGTGCTGGTCGACAAGGCCGGCGCCGTCCTGACGCCCGAGATCCGCGCAGAGCTCCAGGCGTCGCTTCCGCGATGACCCCGGCGGGTGCCCCCGAAGGCCCTGACGCCACCCCGGCGATGCGAGTCCGGTCCTACGTCCTGACCGGCGGCCGAACCCGTTCCGCCACCGACCTCCCCTTCGAGACGTTGGTGAAGGTGACCGAGCGGGGTCGCCTCCTCGGGCCCCGCCTGACGCTCGAGCGCAAGGAGATCGTCGGGCGTGCCGAGGAGACCCTCTCGATCGCCGAGCTCTCCGCCCACCTCCACATGCCGCTCGGCGTCTGCCGGGTCATCGTCGGCGACATGACCGCCGAGGGCCTCCTGACCGCATCCACCCCCCAGCACATCGGCGCCGACGACCGGCCCGACCTGAGCCTGCTCGAAAGGGTCCTCGATGGCCTCCAAGCACTCTGACGCCACCACGTCCGCCCCGATCGCCGACGGTCGCCGCGCCGGGGGTGCCGACGAGCACACCCCGCTGCCCGTCAAGATCATCGTCGCCGGCGGCTTCGCCGTCGGCAAGACCACCTTCGTGGGGTCGATCTCGGAGATCCCGCCGCTCACGACCGAAGCGGCGATGACCAGCGCCGCCGAGGGCATCGACGAGACGGGCGGTACGAACACCGGCAAGACCTCCACGACCGTCGCCATGGACTTCGGGCGCATCACGCTGGGCGAGGACCTGATCCTCTACCTGTTCGGCACGCCGGGCCAGGACCGGTTCCAGTTCATGTGGGACGACCTCGTCCGGGGGGCGATCGGGGCGGTGGTCCTGGTCGACACCGGGCGGTTGGCCGACTGCTTCCCGGCCGTCGACTACATGGAGAGCCACGGCGTTCCCTTCATCGTCGGGGTCAACAAGTTCCACGGTCAGCTCGACCATCGCCTCGAGGACGTCCGGGAGGCGCTCGCGGTGCCCGAGGACGTGCCCCTCATCACCACCGACGCCCGGGACCGAACCCAGACCAAGGCCGCCCTCCTCGAGCTGGTGCAGCACGCCCTCCTGCGGGCCAGTGTCAGCCAGCAGGCCTGACCGTCAGGACCCGACGCCGGCCTCCGCCCGGGCGATCACCGGTCGCACCTTCGCCAGGTACCAGATCGAGACGGCGAGCCCGCCGACGACCGAGATGAACCCGACGAGGATGACCGCCATCCAGATCACCTGACGGCGCCCCGCGAGCGCCCACGCCCAGCCGGGCCGCTTCGCGCAGTCGAGCAGGGCCCACAGCGAGATGCCGAGCGGGACGCACAGGAGTGCCGTCCAGGCGATGGCACCGAAGAGCTCTCCCACGTCGTCCATCCGGCCACGGTACCGAGTGGGGCCCCCGCTCGACGGGCCGGGCGTGGGCACGGTGCCCGGTGCCCCCGGGGCTCAGGTACCGTCCGTCGACGGGGGCCGAAGACGGGCGGCTGGGTCCTCGCCGAGGGCCAACGCGGGCTGTACGGACCGGCCTCGCCGGGCCATCTCGGCCAGGACCCACTGCTCGACCTCGCTCCACCCGGTGACCCGGGGACCGGCCACGTCGCGGTTGTAGGGCTGGTCGAACACCGCTGCGGCTGCGCCCGAGGCCCGCAGCGCCGCGATGTTGTGGGGGGCGTCGTCCACGTAGGCGTCCGCCTCCACCTGGGGTTTGTCGCCGAGGAAGCAGAGATCCCGGTAGGGGATGGCGTGCTCGTCGAGCCAGGCCACCGTGTCGGCGACCGCCACGGCGTGACCCCAGTTCGTGTAGAGCCGGTGGGTGATGAGCCGGATCCACACCCCGGCGTCGGACAGCCGCCACAGCGCCGCCGCCGCCCCCCCGACCACCGGCATCGTCCGGAAGATGCGGTGCTCGAGGACCGCCCGCTTGTGGAGGGCCTCGAAGGCGTCCCGATCGAGGCCCCACTCGCCGAAGTCCCAGCTCGTCTGCGGGGTCAGCTGCCCCGGGTCCACGCCGCGCTCCATGGCCACCACCCGTCGGAACGCCTCACCGTGGTCGCCGCACACCCCGTCGAGGTCGACGCCGAGGACGAACTCGTCGGCCACGTCCGGCCCGAGCCGTCAGGACCCGCGCTCGAGGAAGTCGAGCACGGCGTCGATGAAGCCGAAGTTCTTCGGGGTGGCGAAGTGGTCGACCCCGCGCAGCGTGACCAGACGGGCATCGGGGAGTCGTTCGAGGAGGGGATCGGCGGGTCCCGCGAAGTCGGCGTCGCCGAGGACGACGAGGACGGGGCAGGTGATCCGGGCCAGCGCCTCGTCGGTGAGGGTGGCCGGTTCGGGGCGACGCATGAGCGCAGCGAGCGCGGCCGGGTCCTGGTCGGGGGACTCGGCCAAGGTGGCGAAGTAGCGCAGAGTGGGGTCGTCGAGGTCACCCCGTCCCTCGATGGCGTCGGCGATCGCCGCCGACGAGCCGTCCTGGGTGAAGAGGTTCGCCCCGACCCCGGCGACGACCAGGCTGTGGAAGCGTTCGGGGTGTGCCCCGGCGCAGACCAGGAGGGTGCGGGCGCCCAGCGAGAAGCCGACCGCGTCGACGGGCTCGGTGGGGAGCCGGGAGAGGATCTCCTCCTCGAGGCGGTCGTAGGCTCGTGGTTCGGTCGGCCGCTCGGCGGTGCCGTGGCCCAGGAGGTCGGGAGCGTGCACCTCACGGCCGGTGTCGGCGAGGATGTCGAACCAACCGTTGTCGCCCCACGTGCGGGCGGCGGAGGTGGCGAACCCGTGGAGCAGCACGACGGGTGGGGTCACGGGGCGGTCTCCTGGCTGGACGGGGCCCGGTCCTCGGACCGACGGCGGCGGACGATGACGTCGCGGACCCCCTCGGCGAAGAGGAGGAAGGCGGCGGCGAGCCCCAGTCCGTTGACGGGGGCGACGAGCTGGATGAAGTCCGCGGTCTCGCCCCTGCGCCACTCGGCGGCCATCGTGTAGAGGACGGCCAGGGCGTAGCTGGCGGTGCCGGCGAGACCCAGCACACCCCGTCCCCGGGGGGACCGGAAGGCGAACCACGACAGCGCGGCCACCACCGGGGCGATGACCAGCTCGCGGGCCGTCAGGGGCACGTTGGGGACGATGACGACGAAGAGGGCCACCGCCGCGACGAGCGCAGCACGGGGGGAGGCCTGTTCGACGACGCCGGGACGCTGCGGCAGGGCCCACGGGGGCGGGGAGAGATCGGGGTCGAGGGGCAGGGCCCGGTGCCCCGTGCGCAGTGAGGCCTCGGCGTCCTCCTCGACGGGGTCGGCGTCGCGCGAGGTCCGCCCGGCGGAGGACGAGCGCCGCAACGAGGCGAGGATGATGCCGAGGCAGAGCAGGATGGCGAGTGCGGAGACGGCGATGGCGATCCAGATGGTCCGCTGCGGGGCCCAGGTGACACTGACCGTGTAGGGCCCCGGTCCGAGCACCTCCGGGTCGAGCACCCATCCGTTCGCGTACCCGTCGATCACGACGGAGGGCCCGAGGTCCCGGCCCGCCACCTCGGCCGTCCAGCCGGGGCTCCACGACTGACCGAACGAGAGCCACCGCACCTCGTCGGCCTCCGGCACCTCGATCTCGTAGCCGACGCCGCGGTCCCGGGTCACGTCGAGGGCGACGTCGGCCTCGACCACCGGTACCTGCAACCCGGCGGACGAGAGGGGTCCTCCGTCGCGATCCGAGGCCAGCACCACACGGTCGAGATCGATGCCGACGTCGCGACCGATGGCGGTCGTGAGCTCGTGGCGGCCGGCGTCCAGCACGATGGGGGCACCCTGGGGGTCGCACGTCTCGACGGTCAGCGGCTCCCGCCGCACGGCGTCGGCAGTGGTCCCGGTGACCCGGACGGGGACGGGCACGCCGTCGACGGCCAGCAGGTCGCTACGACAGCCCGTGTCGATGGCCGCGGGCCCGGCCGGCGCCGTGAGCCCGGGGATACCCAGCTCGGCCACCCCGACCGGCATGTCGATCGGTTGCTTCGTGTACCAGTCGGTCGTCGTGACCGGCCGGACGGCGTCCACGGTCAGGCGGTAGGTGGTGCCGGTGAGGGGTTCGAACGACACCGGGACCACCACCGAGGCATCCGGGTCGGCCTGGTCGTCGATCGTGGGCAGCTCGATGGTGCGCACGAGGGCGGGATCGCCGTCGGCCCGGAGGGTCACCACGGTGGGGACGGAGTGACGGCCGTCGTTGACGATCCGCAGGTCGAGCCGGTCGATCGTCAGCGGGGTGGGACCGGTGGCCTCCACCCACTGCCCGAGCAGCGCGCCGAACGGCGTGGTCCACGCGGTCCCAGGGTCGCCGTCGACCGCCGCGAATGCCCTCGCCGAGATGGCACCCGGCATGGAGTCGGAGGCGACCGCGCTCACCCCGCCGTCGGCAGCTCCCGGGATCTGGAGGAGGGCGTCGAGCCGCTGGTCCGGGGCGAGCGGGTTCAGCCTGGCCTGGGCGGTGAGCCCGAAGGCCCGCGGCGTCGGCACGTCGACGATCCGGGTCATGTCGACCTCGGTGTCGGTGCGCACCGGCTCGCTCGGGTTGCTGCGCAGGCGGGTGAACACGTAGCTCAGCCGGTTGGCGGCCGACGCCGGTCCGGCTGCCTCGAGGAGGTCGACCGGGGGTCGGATGAGCTCCCTGATCCGCAGGTCGCCGACCCCCACCTCGGCGAAACCGACACCGGCCTGGCCGAAGTAGAGCGAGCGCCGCCCGGAGGTGTCGGCCAGGATCTCGACCTCGAGGCGGGAGAAGGTCCGCTCGGGGAAGGTCACGACCTGCCCGGGCTCGGCGAGGCTGGCGTCACCGAGGTCGACGGTCACCGGGTCGGCACCGTCGAACCACAGCCGGGCCTGTGTGATCGATCTCGTGCGGACCCCGTTGATCGGCTGGAGCAGGCGCACCTCACCGGTGGTGACCGGCTCGTCGGCGACGATCACGAGCCGCTCGCCCTTCGGGTCCCCGCCGTCGGCGACCCGCCAGGCGGTCAGGGGATCGCCGTCGAGGGCCCCTGCGGCCCGGTCGTTGGCGGTGAGCGTGCCGATGTTGCCGTAGCCGGTGGCGAGGACCGTGGCGTTGCCCTCCTGCTCGGTGACCGTGTAGGCGTCGTCGTCGGCGTCCGGGAAGAGCGGGAGGCGCTGGTCGCCGGGCCGATACGTGAGGGGTTCCTCGCCGGCCTGCTCGGTGTAGCCGGCGTTCTCGCGCAGCGTGTTCCACGACCGGGCGCGCTTGCGGTTCGTGTCGGTGACCACCAGGTCGGCGCCGTCGGCCACCATCTCGTCGATGGTCCCGGCGTCACCGGCGAAGGTGCCGCTGTAGAAGATGGACTGCTCGGGGTGCAGCGCCCCGACGCCGGCGAGGTCGACCAGCCCGTCACCGCTGCCCGAGAGGAGGAGGGGCCGCTCACTCGGGCTCGTGCGGATGGTGGCGAGCGGGTCCTCGACGCCGAACACGGCGATGGCCGGCGGGTCCTCCCAGGTGTCGGGGGCGTCGAGCTCGATCTCGTCGATGACGGGCAGCTCGGGCCCGGCGCGGTTCGGCGTGCTGGGACCGAAGGTCACCGGCTCGGTGAGGCCGGGGGCACGGCGCAACAGGTCCCACATGTACCGCGGGCGGGCCAACCGGTACCGCTCGTACTTGAGATCGTTGCGCAGGAGGATCTGCCCTCCGCCGACCAGCCGGGCCAGCGGGGCGATCGCCTCGGGCTCGAGGGTGTTCTCCTGGTAGCGCTGGTCGACGGCCAGCTGCAGGTCGGCCGCCTGCTCGGAGCCGTAGAGGAACAGCTCGCGTGCCGCGTACTCGCGCTCGGTCAGGCCGGGGGTGACCGGATCGATGGTGTTGCCCCACCGATAGCTGGCGAAGTCGGCCCCGGGGACCTCGAGCACGCGCGTGCCGTCGTCGGTCTCGGTGAGGTACTTCGCCGCATCGACCCAGTAGGAGGGGATGTTCTCGGGTCGCTGGAGGTTCGCGGCCACCATCTCGCCGTTCCACAGCGTGGGCAGGTTCGCGGCGACGAGGAGGACGACGACGGCGGTCACCGGGACGGTGAGGCGGGGTACCCGTCGCGACAGCGCCGCCACGCCGGCACCGAGGCACACCGAGAGCCCGAGGGCGATGAGCGGCACGGCACGAGGCGTCGACCGCAGCGACAGGCCGGCGTCGGTGCGGGTGAAGTCGGTGAAGAGCGACCCCAGGAACGACGAGCCGTCCCACGGGTGCCCGGCGACGGCGGCGAGGGTGCCGACGACGACGAGGGTGAGGAAGAACGCCCGGTAGCGCCACCGCAGCAGCGACGCCGAGAGCATGGCGAGGAGCGGGACCAGGTAGCTGAGGCCGAGGAAGAACAGGTTGCGGGTGTAGGTGATGCTCGGCTCGATCCAGGGACCGAGCTTGTCGGTGCCGTAGAACAGCCAGTAGCCGAGGCCACGGAGCACCTCGGGCGCGCTCGAGGCGTCGGCGATCACCTCGTAGGTCTCGGTGTAGCGCACCACCGGCAGTCCGTAACGACCTTGCGCCCAGAGGCCGGCGATCCACCACAGCGACGCGGCGATCGTGAGCACGCCGATGCGGGCCGCCGCGGCGAGCGCGGCCCGCGCCTTGGCCTCCCGGTCGACGACCACTGCGTGGACCAGCCACAGCAGGGGGCCGAGGCCGATGAGCAACAGGGCGGTGGCGTTGACACCGCCGACGGTGAGCACGACGAGCGCGAACAGCGCGGGGTCGCGCCACCCACCTCGCCGCAGCGCCCTGGCGGTGAAGGCGATGAGCCAGGGCAGGGCCGTCCAGGGCAGCAGGATGACGCTGATGCGAGCGGAGTAGTTGAGCAGGTAGGGGCTCAGCATGTAGGCGAGCGTGGCGACGAGGACCCCGCCGCGGCGGAGAGGGATCGAGCCCCATCCGATGGTCCGCAGGAGGAAGCGGACGCCCATGCCGGCCGCGAAGATGAGCGTTCCCATCCAGAGCCGCTGCGCGACCCAGTCGGGCACACCGATGGTCTCGAAGAAGAGGTAGAAGGGCCCCATCGGCCAGAGGTAGCCGATGTTCTGGTGGGTCACCGACCCGAGGCCGACATCGGTGTTCCAGAGGTAGGGCGCCTCGGAGAGCAGCTTGCCGGGGTCGAGGTAGAGGTAGGTCTTGGTGTCGGCGCCGACGATCCCGGGCTGGGTGAGCAGCAGTGGCACGTAGGCGATGAGCGCCGGGAGCCCGATGCCCAGCCAGTCGAACCTTCGCCGGGTTCGGGGCGGGGTGCCGGTGGCCGTGGCGGTCACGTCGCGTCGGAGCGGCGGGAGGCGGGCCCGGACCCGCCCGACCGACGGATCGCGTCGTCGGCCAGGGGCGTGAAGGCCCCGAGAGCCGTGGCCTCCCAGGTGAGCGTCGCGGCGTGGGCGAGGGCGCCCGTGCTGAGCGCCTCGCGCAGCGACGCGTCGGTCAGCACGGCGGTGAGGTCACGGACGAGGCCCCGCGAATCGGGGGCCAGCAGGCCGGAGCGCCCCGCGGCGACGGAATCGCGGTGACCGGCGATGTCGCTCGCCACCGCCGGCGTGCCACACGCCGCGGCCTCGGTGAGCGTCATCCCCCAGCCCTCGGCGATCGAGGCGCTCGCCACCGCCCATGCCCGCCGGTAGAGCGACAACAGCTCCTCGTCGGAGACCTTGCCGGCCAGCCGAACCCAGTCCTCGGCGTCGAGGGCGGCCACCTGGGCCTCGAGGTCGGGTCGTTCGTAGCCGTCCCCCACGATGACGAGCTGCAGGTCCGGCACGGTGCGCCGTACCTCGTCGGCGACGCGGATCAGCTCGTCGAACCGCTTCGACGGCATCAGCCGCCCGACCGCCACGACGAGGGGCCGTTCGCTCCTGGTCCCGCCGGGGCTGAAGCGCTCGTCGATCCCCGGGGGGACGACCGTGACCTGCTGGGGCCGCAGCCCCAGGTAGTCGACGAGCTCGTGGCGTGAGGAGTGCGAGAGCGTGACGACGGGGGTGCGGCGGTAGAGGGGTGGGGCGATGCGGTGCTCGAAGAACTTCCCGGCTCGGGCCAGCTTGTCCTCGAGGACCATGTCCCACATGTCGCGGTGCACGTGGTGCACGAACGCGATCTTCGGGCCGGTGGCCCACAGCGGGGTGAGGAACGGCACGCCGTTCCAGATCTCGACGAGCCCGTCCCGCGGTCCGTGGGCCCCGCTCAGCTCGGCGAGCACCGCGGTAGGGAAGACCATGAAGCGCCCGTGCTTGCGCACGATCCGGTAGCCGTCGCGAGTGCCCTCGTAGGGGTGGCCCTGCGCGTACGACGTCCGCATCGTGATGTCGAGGCCCGCCTCGGCCCAGATGGCCAGGATCTTCGCGGCGTGGACCTCGGAGCCTCCGGCCTCGATGTCGACGAGGTCGCGCCAGGCCAGCACGTGCACGCGACGCAGACCTGCCTGCGTGGCGAGGTCGGAGATGGCCAGCACCCCGGACGCGTGCGTCGCCGGGGTGGGCGGGCTCCCCGGACCGTCCTCGTGTGCGGGCACGTGGGCGTCGATCAGGTCGGCGGCCGGTTGACGGGGTGGTCGGCCCCGAGGGCTTCGCGGGGGATCACCGGAGCGTCACGGCCCGTCCCGCCCGACGAGGTCGCGTCGGCGGCCTTCTCCTCGTGGTACTCCTCCTCGACGTTGACCTCCCAGACGTCGTAGGCGGTGCCGCTCACGATGTTGTCGACGGTGAGCATGGCGGTGTACATCGAGTGGTCCTGGTTGTTGTAGCGGTGCATCCCGTTGCGGCCGACGGGATGCACGTTCGGCGCGCAGTCGGTGAGCCAGTCCCGGAGGCGTTGCACGTTGGCCTTGTAGTGCTCGTCGTAGAACGGATACGCCTTGGGCATCCGCACCACGTACCCGGCCTCGACGGCGTCGGCCTTGACCAGGCCGATCGTCTCGAGCTCCCGCTTGGCGCGGGCGATGAGGTCCTCGTCGGTCGCGTTCCAGAGGTGGTCGCCCTCGAAGACGAAGTACTCGAGCCCCAGGCAGGTGCGGCCCTCCTTCACCATGTACGGCGACCAGGAGGCGAAGTTCTGGATGCGACCGACCTCGACCTCGGGGGAGTGGATGTAGATCCAGTTGTCGGGGAAGCTCGCCGACTCGGGGACGACGAGGGCCACGGTGAGGAAGTCCCGGTAGGCGAGGTTGTCGGCCGCGGCGAGGACGTCGGGCGGCACGGGCGGGTCCATCGCCCGCAGCAGCTGCGACATCGGCATCGAGGAGATGACCTCGTCGCACTCGTACTCGGTCTCGACGCCGTCACGGGAGGTGGCGACGACGGCGACCGCCCGGCCGTTGTCGTGGCGGACCTTCGTGGCCCGGGTGCGCATGTGGACCTTGGTGCCCGCCGCCTCGACCTTCTCCTGGCAGACCTCCCACATCTGGCCCGGTCCGTACTTCGGGTACTCGAACTCCTCGATGAGGCTCGTGATGTCGGTGGCCTTGCGCTTCGACAGCGCGGGGAAGCGCTTCGAGAGCTCGTCGATCACCGCGTTCGTGCCGGCGTTCAGCAACGAGAGGTTCTTGATGCGCTGCGCCGCCCAGTCGGCCTGCAGCTTGCTGGCCGGAACCCCCCAGACCTTCTCGTTGTAGGTCTTGAAGAAGTGGCGGTACAGCCGCCATCCGAAGCGGGCGGCGATCCACCCCTCGAGCGTGCTCTGGTCCTTCGGCGGCTTGATGCGCGCCCAGACGTACGAGAGCACGCAGAGGACCGCTTCCCAGATGCCCAGGTTCTTCAGCGCGTTCGAGGCCTTCAACGGGTAGTCGAAGTACTTGCCGTCGTAGTAGATGCGGCTCATCCGCGGGCGCAGGAGGAACTCCTCGGCGGGCAGGATCTCGTGCCAGAGCTCCTGGACCGGCACGACCTTGGTGAAGAACCGGTGCCCGCCGATGTCGAAACGCCAGCCGTCCCGCTCGACCGTGCGCGAGATGCCGCCCACGATGCCGTCGGACTCGAGCACGGTGCTCGAGAGGTCGTGCTTGGTGAGTTGGTAGGCAGCGGTGAGCCCGGCGGGACCGGCCCCGATGATGACGACCTTGGGATCGGTGCGGGTCTCGGCACCGGAGGCGTCGGTTGATGGCATTGAGGACATCGCTTTCAGGGATGGAGAACGCTCGGCAGTGTAGTGAACGGGTCGTTCCGGCCCGGGCATCGTGGGCGGGGCGGTACCCGGGCCGAACGGGGGCCGAGGGTAGTGTCGGCCGCCATGCACGACGCATCGCCAGAGGCGCCCGACGGGGGTGCGCCGACCCCTTCGGCGGGCGCTCCCGCGCCGGTCGTGGGACGTCGGGCCGATCTCGCGGCGACCCTGACGATCGTGGTCGCGGTGGGGGCGGCGGCGCTGGGCATCGCGCTGCGGTTCGCCACCGGGTCGGCGCTGTGGCTCGACGAGGCGCTGAGCGTCAACATCGCCGAGCTGCCGATCGGCGAGCTCCTCGACGCCCTCCGCCAGGACGGCCACCCGCCCCTCTACTACGTGGCGCTCCACGGGTGGATCGAGCTCTTCGGCGACGGCGACGCCGCGGTGCGCGCCCTCTCCGGCGTCGTCGCCGTGCTCACCCTCCCCGTCGCCTGGTGGTACGGCCGCCGCCGGGGTGGACCCGCGCTCGGCTGGCTCGTCCTCGCCGTGGTCGCGCTCGCCCCCTACTCCCTGCGCTACGCCACCGAGACCCGGATGTACGCCCTCGTCGTCCTCTTGGTGTTCGTCGGCGCGGTGCTGCTCGACGACGTCCTGGCCCGCGGCCACGACGGGTGGGGCCGCATCGTCGGAGTGGCGCTGGTGGGGGCCGCGCTCCTCTACACGCACTACTGGGCGATCTGGCTGCTGGGTGCGGTCGGGCTCTGGCTGGTGTGGCGGCTCTGGCGCAATCGGGGCTCGGGCTCGAACCGCTCGGCGTGGCGGACCGTCGGTGCGCTCGTCGTCGCCGGCGTTGCCTTCCTCCCGTGGCTCCCGACCCTGCTCTACCAGTCGGCCAACACCGGGACGCCGTGGGCGTCGCCCTCCCGACCCACCACCGTGGTCGGGATCACCTTGGCCGACTTCACCGCCGGCCCGTTCGCCGACGCCGGGTTCATCGCCCTCGTGGTGACCACGGTGGCGCTGCTCGCCGTGTTCGGCCGGGGCGTCGATGCCAGGTCGATCCTGCTCGATCTGCGCAGCGAGCGGGCCTACCGACCCGAGGCGCTGCTGTTCGTGTCGACCCTCGGCCTCGGCACGGCCTTCACCTACCTCACGTGGAGCGCGTTCGCGACCCGCTACGCCGCGGTGGTGTTCCCCCTCTTCGCCGTCCTCGTCGCCGCCGGCCTCACCCGCTTCCTGCACGCCTGGGTGCGCCTCGGCGGCCTCGCCGTGGTGCTCGCGCTGTTCGCCGTCGGGGCGGTCTTCAACGTCACGGACGAGCGCACCCAGTCCGAGGAGTGGGCGGCGGCGATCGTCGCCGAGGGCCGGCCCGGCGACCTCGTCGTCTACTGCCCCGACCAACTCGGGCCCGCCGGGAGCCGCGAGCTGCCCGACGGGTTCGACCAGGTCGTCTATCCGACGTTCGGTTCCCCCGAGCGGGTCGACTGGGTCGACTACGCGGCCCGCAACGCGGCCGCCGACCCCGAGGCCTTCGCCGCGCAGGCGCTCGATCGGGCAGGGGACCGGGGCATCTTCGTCGTCTGGAACGGCAGCTACCGCACCTTCGACGGGCAGTGCGAGGCCCTGGTGAACGCCATCGCCGCCGCCCGACCCGCCCGCGAGCTGGTCCCCGACGGCGGCGGCCGGTTCTTCGAGCACGGCACGGTGACCCAGGCCCCCGGGGGATGAGTCGGCTCCGGGTGCTCGGGGCGGACCTCCGGGTCGTCATCGTCCCCTGGCTGACTGCCCGCCTCCTCGTCGCGGCCGGGTTCGTGATGGCCTACGCGGCCGCCGACCAGCTCGTCCCGGGCGCCCGCCCCACCGCGCTGACCGAAGGCCTCGTCGCCTGGGACGGCACCTGGTACCGCGACATCGCCGAGATGGGCTACGGCGCCCTGCCCCTCGAGAGCCTGCGGTTCTTCCCCGCCTTCCCGCTCCTCGGGCGCATCCTCTCCCCGCTCTTCGCGGGACGAGCCGACATCGCCCTGATCGTGGTGGCGAACCTCTGCTCGCTGGCCCTCGCCGTCGCGGTGCGGCGGCTGGTGATCTTCGAGCGGGGAAGCACGCAGCTCGCCGATCGTGCGGTGTGGGTGACCGTGCTCTTCCCCGGCGCCTTCGTGTTGAGCTGGGCCTACGCCGAGGCGCTCTGGATGCTGGGTGCGGTGGTCGTCTTCTGGGCCATCAGGTCCCGGCGGTGGGGTTGGGCCGTGCTGGCCGGGTTCCTCGCCGGCGCCACCCGACCGCTCGGCGTCCTGCTCGTCCTGCCGGTGCTGGTCGAGCTGATCCGGATCTGGCGACCGGCGCGCAACGACGAGCGCCTCGCCGGTGTGGCGGCCCTGGTCGCCCCGGTGCTCGGCGTCGGCGCGTATCTGGCCTGGGTGCAGGTGTCCTTCGACGACTGGTGGCTGCCCGTCCGCACCCAGGGACCGCTGCGGGGCGACTCGATCAACCCGTTGAGCCGACTGTGGGAGGGCCTCGGGCAGATGGTCGGCCCGGAGGCCATGGGTGACGGCCTCCACATCCCCTTCGCCTTGGCCTTCGTGGTCCTGGTGGTGCTGGTGTGGCGGTGGTGGCCCGCCTCGTACGGCCTCTTCGCCACCGCGGTGCTGGTCGTCGCCCTCGGCGCCGACAACCTCAACTCCCTCGAGCGCTACGCCCTCAGCGCCTTCCCGCTGGCCCTCGCCCTCGCCGGCCTCACCCGGGACCCCCGGGTCGAACGGGTCGCGCTCGCGGTCCTCTCCGGCGGGGTGGTGGCCCTCAGCGGGCTCGCCTGGCTCGGCGTCTACGTGCCGTGATGATGGCGCCCTCCTCGGCCGAGGCCTCGTCGGGGCGCGGTGCGAGGCGGGTCGCTGGCGCTTTCCCCGCCTCGCCTGGGACGGGCCTTCGGACGTGGCTGCGGGGCGTGATGATGGCGCCCTCCTCGGCCGAGGCCTCACGGTCGGCCGGTCAGACCGGGCCGACCGGGGCAGCCGGACCGGGTTCGTCGAGGCGGCGGACGGCGGTCACGTCGGTCGTGCGGAAGCTGGCCAGTCGGATACTCCAGCGGTCGATCAGGCGCCGGTCGGGATCGGTGCGGAAGAAGGTCGTCAGCGGACCCTCCTGGGCGTAGGCATCGGCACCCGCGATGCGCTCCACCGACTGGTCGCGCATCGTGACCTCGTGGATCGCCATCCTGTCCTCCTCTCGCCACGCACCGGGATCCCGGTGCGTGGCTCACCGTAGGAACGGCGTCCTGTGGGTCACAAGAGGGACAACCCTGTGTCGTCACGGCCCGTCCCTGTGGACGACCCCGTCACTCCTTCGACGCGACGGCGTTCGGGGTGACGTTCATCTTCGGTTCGTACTCGGCCGCCTCGACGTGGCGGGCCAACCCGGCGTACGACATCCGCAGCGCCGAGCGGCAGTCGTCGCACGGCCCGTAGTAGCGGACGGTGGACGTCAGGGCGCACCTCGGGCACACGATCTCGACGACGGCGTCGCTCATGCGTCGACGGGGCGTTCCTCGATCACCACGGTCTGCATCACGTCGCCCCGCTTGGTGGCCTGCACGACGTCGAGGCCCGACACGACGTGGCCGAACAGGTTGTACTGCTTCGGCAGCCGGCCGGTGAGGTCGTTCAGGCAGATGAAGAACTGCGAGCCGTTCGTGTCCGGGCCGGCGTTGGCCATGGCCACCGCACCCTCTCGGTAGTTGCCCTGCACCGGCTCGTCCTGGAACTTGTAGCCCGGGCCGCCCCGACCGCTGCCCTCGGGGCAACCGCCCTGGATCACGAAGCCCGGCTCGACCCGGTGGAACGTGAGTCCGTCGTAGTAGCCCTGGCGGGCCAGGCCCACGAAGTTGTTGACGGTGATCGGGGCGATGCGCGGATCGAGGTCGGCGACGATCGTCCCGCGTTCGGTGGTGATCGTGGCGCGGTAGATCGTGTCGGTGTCGATGGCCATCTCGGGTGGTGTCGGCATGGGTGCATCGTGGCACACGGACCTCGCCCCGCCCGTCCCCCCTCCGGCCATCCCCCCTCCGGCCGACCGTAGGATCCCCGGCCATGCGCGTCCGCCGACACCACCGCGAGGCCATGGCCGCCGTCAGCGCCGCCGACCCCGTGATGGCCGCACTCGTCGAGCGTCACGGTCCCGTCCGCCTCGAGCGCCCCGCCCCCGTCGCGGCCCGCTTCGAACGCCTGGCTCACTCGATCGTCCACCAGCAGCTCGCCGGGGCCGCCGCCCGGTCCATCTGGGAGCGGACCCGGACCGCCGTCGGGGGTGACGTCACCGCCGACGCCCTCCTCGGGACGGACCCGGAGGCTCTCCGGGCAGCCGGGCTGTCGGGCGCCAAGCTGGCGGCCCTCGTCGACCTGGCTGCCCACGTCGCCGACGGACGGGTGCGACTCGACCGCGTCGGGCGTCGGGACGACGACGCGGTGGTCGCCGAGCTCGTCCAGGTGCGGGGCATCGGCCCGTGGACCGCCCAGATGTTCCTGATGTTCGCCCTCGACCGGCCCGATGTGTGGCCGGTGGGGGATCTCGGGGTGCGCAACGGCTGGGGGCGCGCCTACGGCTGGGCCACGCCCCCCACCCCGGGCGAGCTGGAGGTGCTGGGGGACCGGTTCCGGCCCCACCGCAGCGTGGCCGCCTGGTACCTGTGGGCCGCCGCCGACGGCGACGACTGACCGAACCTCGACGGACTGTTGAGCGCCCCGCTCGGCTGGGCGAGCTGAGCACTCAACAGTTCGGGGTTCAGACGGTCGGCTCTGCGGGTCCGGGGGCCGAGGCGCCGGGTGTCGGCGAGGCGACGCCGTCCCCGCCCTCGAGGGGGAAGTGGCACGCCACGTGGTGGCCCGGTCGGACCTCGCGCATCACCGGCTCCACCTGGGCGCAGAGGTCCTGGGCCAGGGGGCACCGGGTCCGGAAGCGACAGCCGCTCGGCGGGGCGACCGGCGACGGGAGCTCACCCGCCAGCGGCTCGGCGGTGACCTCGGCGGTCGGGTCCGGTACCGGGATCGACGAGAGCAGGGCCGCGGTGTAGGGATGAGCCGGATGGGCGTACAGCTCGTCGGGTTCGGCCACCTCGCAGAGCTTGCCGAGGTACATCACCGCCACCCGGTCGCTCACGTTCTTCACGACGGCGAGGTCGTGGGCGATGAAGACCAGGGTGAGCCCGTACCGGGCCTTCATGTCCTCGAGCAGGTTGAGGATCTGCGCCTGCACCGACACGTCGAGGGCCGACACGGGCTCGTCGCAGATGATGAGCTTCGGGTCGAGCATGAGCGCGCGTGCCACGCAGATCCGCTGGCACTGCCCACCCGAGAACTGGTGGGGGCGTCGATCGACGGCTGCGGCCGGGTCGATGCCCACCGCCTCGAGGGTCTCGGTGACGAGGGCCCGCTGCTCCTCGGCGGTGCCCCGGTTCCAGATGCGCAGCGGCTCGGCCACGATGTCGCCCACCTTGCGGCGGGGGTTCAGCGACGAGATCGGGTCCTGGAAGATCATCTGCATCTCGGGGCGGACCTTGCGCAGCTCCGCGGACGACATGGCGGTGAGGTCCCGCTGCTCGTAGTGGACCGTCCCGCTGGTGGGAGGGGGCATCTGGATCAGGGCCCGACCCGTGGTCGACTTCCCGCAGCCCGACTCGCCGACCAATCCGAGGGTCTCGCCGCGCATCACGTCGAGGCTGACGTCGGACACGGCGTTCACCTTCAGCCCCGTCCCCCCGAGGGGGAACTCGACGACGAGGTTCTCGGCGCGCAGGACGACGTCACCGTCGTCGCGGAGGTGGGCGGTCCCGCTCCCGGCCATCTCAGGACTCCTCGGCGGTGACCGCCGTGTCCGGGGTTCCCGTGTCGGTGGCCGCCGTGGGTGTGACCCCGTCATCGGCGGACGTGAGGTCGGCGGCGGACGGGCTGACCGGCGGGGCGGGGGCGGCCGGGGGCCCGTCGGGGCGGCGCGGAGCGGTGCCGAGGGCGTCGGTCGCCGCCTTCAGGCCGGCCGCGGCGATGTCGTCGGATCCGGCCGCGAGCGCGGTGTTGCGGGCCAGCGCCTCGCTGCCCTCGGCCGTCCCGACGGGGAACCAGCAGCGGTAGCGGTGCCCGGTGGTGCCGATGGTGAGCAGCGGCGGCTCCTCGCGCAGGCAGCGCGGCTGCACGTAGCGGCAGCGGGGCGCGAAGTTGCAGCCGGCCGGCTGGTTCACCAGGTCGGGCGGGCGTCCCGGGATGGCGTCGAGCCGGGTGTGGCTGGCCATGTCCAGCTTGGGGATGGACCGCAGGAGCGCCTCGGTGTACGGCATCTTCACCTGATCGAAGAGCGCGGTCGTGGGGGCGTGCTCGACGACCTTGCCGCCGTACATCACGAGGATCTCGTCGGTACGACCCGCCACCACCCCGAGGTCGTGGGTGACGAGGATCATCGCCATGTGCCGTTCCCGTTGCTGGGCGGCGAGCAGGTCGAGGATCTGGGCCTGCACGGTCACGTCCAGGGCGGTCGTCGGCTCGTCGGCGAAGAGGAGCTTCGGGCCGCAGGCGAGCGCGATGGCGATGGTCACCCGCTGACGCATGCCGCCGGAGAGCTGGTGGGGGTACTCGTCGAAGCGCTGCGCCGGCTCGGGGATGCCGACGGAGGCCAGGAGCGCGATGGCGGTCTGCTTGGCGTCGGACTTGCCCATGCGCAGGTGGTGGACGAGCGACTCGGTGATCTGGTGGCCGATCTTCATGACCGGGTTGAGCGAGGTCATCGGGTCCTGGAAGACCATCGCCATCTCGGCGCCCCAGATGTCGCGCATCTGGTGCTGGTCGTAGTCGACGATGTCGACGCCCTCGTAGCGAACCCGGCCCGTGCGGATGGTGTTGCGGGCCGGGAGGAGGCCCATGACCGAGCGCGACAGGATCGTCTTGCCCGAGCCGGACTCGCCCACGACGCCGAGGGTCATGCCGCGGTCGAGCGTGAGCGACACCCCGTCCACCGCCTTGACGGTCCCTCGATCGGTGCGGAACCAGGTGCGCAGGTCCTCCACCTCGAGGAGGCGGTGGTCGGAGGCGACGCCTCGGGCGTCGCCGGGGGCGGTGATGACCTTCGAGGTCACAGTGCGCCCTCCTTGATGTCGAAGTACTCCCTGATCCGGTCACCGGCGAGGTTCAGCGACAGGACCGTGAGGAACATCACGAAGCACGGGATCAACGACATGTAGGGATAGGTGTCGAGTTGGGCTCGCCCGTCGTTGATCATCCCGCCCCACGTCGGGGTGGGCGGCGGCACCGAGAGACCGAGGAAGGCGAGGCCGCCCTCGGCGATGATGGCCACCGCGATGCCGATGATCGCGAAGGACAGCACCGGGAGCATGACGTTCGGCAGGATCTCGCGGGTGATGATCCGCCCGTTCGACGCGCCGAGCGAGCGGGCGGCGGTGACGAACTCGCGCTCGCTGAAGACGAGCGTCGAGGCCCGCACCAGTCGCGCCACGGGGGCGATCGAGACGATGCCGATGGCGAGCACCACGTTGGTGATGCTGCTGTCGCCGGTGAAGCTCACGATGACCAGCGCGAGGAGCAGGGAAGGGAACGCCAACAGCACGTCCATCGAGCCCATGAGGACGGTCTCGGTGCGGCGCTTGAAGAAGCCGGCGAGGACACCGATCGTGCCGCCGATGGCCAGGCCCAGCAGGATCGAGGCGAAGCCGACGACGAGAGAGACGCGGCCCCCCCAGATGACCCGGCTGAAGATGTCGCGTCCCAGCATGTCGGTGCCGAACCAGAACTCGGCGTTGGGGGACTGGCGGGGGGCGCCGGCAGGGAGGCTCGGGTCGTCGAGGGGGAGCACGGGGGCGAGCAGGGCGAGGATCGCCACGAGGGAGAACCAGCCTCCCGCCACCCAGAACGCCGGACCGAGGCGCCGCCTGGCGACGGTGGTGTCGACCTGGTCGGGATCGAGCTCGTGGAGGAGATCGAGGACGAAGGCGTCGCCGTCGGCGATCCCGGAGACCTCGGTGGCCAGGTCGCCGGAGCCGGAGAAGAGGGTGGAGCCCGTCGGGCTGGGCATGGCCCGGTCGTCAGGTGAGCGCGCGGGCATGGCGGATCCTCGGGTCGAGCACGGCGTAGAAGAGGTCGACGGCGAAGTTGATGAGCACGTAGCCGGTGGCGATGACGAGCACCGCACCCTGGACCGGGATGTAGTCCTGGCCGAGGATCGAGTCCACCGTGTACTTGCCCAGGCCGTTCAGGGCGAAGATCACCTCGACGATGAGCGTGCCGCCGATGAGTCGGCCGAAGTTGAGCCCGACGACCGTCACGAGCGAGAACGTCGACGGCCGGAAGGCGTGGCGCAGGAGGACGCGACGTGACGGCATCCCCTTGGCCTTGGCCATGGTGATGTAGTCCTCCTGGAGCGTGGCGATGAGGTCCGTGCGCAGGAGGCGCATGTACACCGCCATCTCGGCGACCGCCAGGGTGAGGGCGGGGAGGAAGAGCGACCAGAGGTTCTCGAGGGGGTTCTCGCTGAACGGCGTGTAGCCGACGGCCGGGAACCACCCGAGCTGTTTGGAGAAGATCAGCAACAGGATCAGCGCCAGCATGAAGTTCGGCACCGAGAGGAGGCCGAACAGCAGACTGGTCGAGGCACGGTCGAAGATGCCGCCGGAGCGCTGCGCGGCGAGCAGCCCCATCGGGATCGCGACGACGAGGGCGATGAACTGGGAGTAGAGCAACAGCTCGATCGTGACCGGCAGCCGTTGGGTGATGGCTTCCCACACCGGTTGCTGGTTGCGGGCCGACGTGCCGAGGTCGCCCGTGACGGCGTTGCCCAGCCACTCGGCGTAGCGGATCGGGATCGGCCGGTCGAGGCCCAGCTCCTCGCGTTTCTGCTCGACGCACTCGTCGCCGCCCGCCCCTGCGCACAGTCGCTCGGCGGTGTCGCCGGGGAGGAGGTTGAGCATCAGGAACGACAGGAAGGTGACCGCGAACAGCACGATGACCAGCTGCAGGAGCTTCTTGCGCACGAACCTCATCGCGAGACCCGCTCGCACGATCTAGATCTCGTCACGCACCGTCCCCGGCTTCCCCCTGGTCCCGAGACCCGGGACGACGCTGTGACCTCGGCCACAGCGTCGACGTTAGGAACGGCCCGGGTCGGTGTCAACGACCCTGGTCCGGGTGCCGACCCGACGCAGGTGGTCGCGTCGCTCACGGGCCCACGGCGCCCGAGGCGGCGGCGGTCGGGGGGGCCGCCACCGGGGGGAGCAGGCCCGCCGCCAGGGCCGCCATCAGCTCCTGTTCGGGCGTCGGGGGTGGAGGCGGGATGATGGTGTCGGCCCGGGCGGCGTAGTCGAGGGCGGTGCGGACCACCAGGTCGGCATAGGGGCCGGAGGCGTTGTACCCCAGTGCGGCGCGCCGCAGGGGTTCGGGCTGGTCGAGGCCGGCACCGCCGGCCCGACAGAGCAGGCCGGCCGCGGAGAGGGCGGCGTCGTAGATGTTGTGGGGGTCGGCACGACCGTCGCCGGTGGCGTCGCGTCCCAGCGACCGCCAGGTCCCCGGGATGAACTGCATCGGGCCCACGGCGCGATCCACGAAGATGTCGCCGTCGAGCGCACCGGCGTCGGTGTCGAGGATCACCGCGGTGTTGTTGGTGCCGTCCAGAGGGATGCCGATGATCTGGCGCAGCGTCACGCCGTCGGGCCCTGGACGGGTACCGGTGAAGGTGGCGTGCCGGGACTCCACCTTCCCGATCCCGGCGAGGCCCCACCAGCGCAGGCCGCACTCGGGCCGTTCGAAGGCCGTCCGCTCGGCGGCCTTCACGTACGCGTCGAGGACGACGAGCGGGATGTCGGTGCCGGCGACATCGGAGCCGAGGCGCCAGTCGGCCAGGGTGGCGCGCGTACGGACGACCTCCCCCGCGGCGGTCGAGAGCTGTCGCTGCTGGTCCGCCTCCCTGGTGGCGAGCTCGTCGAGGCGCGCTCCGAGCGTCGACAGCGCTCGAGCGCCCTCCTCGATGGCCCGGGTGGACCGATCGATCACCGCCATCGCTCGTCGGAGCTCCTCGACCTTGTTCGTGCTGACGGTGTTGACCATCGCCTGCTGGCGCAGCTCCGCGTCGACCGCCTCGAGGTCGACGGAGGCGCCGGCCGTGGTCCCGCCCCTCATGTAGCTCTGCACGGCGAGGTCCCTGAGGCTGGCGCGCAGTGACACGACCTCGGCCTCTGCCGACGTGCGGTCGGCCGTCGCCTCGTCGACGACGGCGGTGACCCTGACCTGCTCGTCGGCGGCTGCGGCCCGCTCGCCCTGCGTCGCCGCCAGGTCGGTGGCGGCGGTGTCGCGCCTGGCGAGGGCCCCGCGGTAGGCGTCGGCCACTTCGGCGCGTCCGGAGCCGGTCACCTGGACGCCGGCCAACGACGGATGGAGCCGGGCGTCGTCGACCACGAGCGCCGGGTCGGCGTCCTGACCGGTCGTCACCGCCGAGCTCGGCGGGGTCGTCTGTGCCGCCGCGATCGCCGGACCGGTGGCGACGGCCGTCGCGACGACCAGGGCGGTGACGAGGAGGCGGGCACGCTCGTGCATCGGCTCGGACCGGTATCGACGCACCCGACCAGCCTCGTCCCCCCCGGGACGGGAAGGCAAGGCACGCGACGCCTCGAGGGTGCCGGAGCGCGAAGTGTTCACCCTTCTCCATCGGCCTCACCGGGTCGCACCTTTCGCAGCTCGTGCCACCCGGTGGCGTCGGAGGGGGCACGATGGGGTGATGGCGACCCGGTTGTCCAGCGTCGTGCGCAACGAGCTGCTCGCCGTCACCGGGCCCGCCGGGCTGTCGACCGACCCCGAGGTCATCGCTCCCCACGTCGTCGACTGGACCGGCCGGTTCCGGGGGTCGAGCCCGGCACTTGTCTCGCCCGGTTCGACCGGGGAGGTCGCCGCCGTGGTGACCCTGTGCCGCCGGCACGGTCTGGCCCTCGTCCCCCAGGGGGGCAACACCGGCCTCGTGGGTGGCGCCACGCCCCATCGGGGCGAGCTGGTGCTCTCCCTGCGCCGACTCGCCGACGTCGGCGCTGTCGAACCCTTGCAGGGACAGATCACGGTCGGGGCCGGCGCGCCGCTCGGCGCCGTGCAGGCCGCCGTCGCCGAGCACGGCCTGACCGTCGGGGTCGACCTCGCCGCCCGGGACTCGGCGACGATCGGTGGGATGGTGGCCACCAACGCCGGCGGCCTGCGCGTGGTGCGCCACGGGTCGATGCGCCACCAGGTCGTCGGCCACGAGGCGGTGCTCGGTACGGGCGCGGTGGTGCGCCACCTCGGCGGGCTGGTGAAGGACAACACCGGCTACGACCTCGGCGGGCTCCTCTGCGGCAGCGAGGGCACCCTCGGGGTGGTCACCTCGGTGCGTCTCGCCCTGGTGCCCCGACCGCGGCACCGCACCACGGCGCTCTGCGCCTTCGCCGACGCCGCATCGGCCGTGGCGGCGGCGTCGGCGTGGCGCCGGGAGGTGGCGGGGATCGAGGCCCTCGAGCTCTTCGGACGTGACGGGCTCGAGGCGGTGCTGGGCGTCTTCGGCGGGAGCGACCCCTTCGCGGCCGCCCATCGCTGGTACGTGCTCGTGGAGGCGGCGGGGTCGACCGATCCGACGGGGGACCTGGCCGACGGGGTGGCCGGTGCCGAGGGGGTCGCCGACGTCGCGGTGGCGGAGGACGCACCGCGCGCCGCGGCGCTGTGGAGGCTCCGCGAAGAACAGACCGCCGCCATCGCCACCCACGGTGTGCCCCACAAGCTCGACGTGACGCTCCCGCTGGTCGCCCTGGCCGAGTTCCTCGACGAGGTGCCCGCCGTCGTGGCGGCCGTCGACCCGGCGGCGCGCACCTGGCTGTTCGGCCACGTGGGCGACGGCAACGTCCACGTCAACGTCACCGGCACCGACCCCGACGACGAGACCGTCGACGACGCGGTCCTCGGCCTCGTCGCCCGGTCGGGAGGTTCGATCAGCGCCGAGCACGGGATCGGGGTGGCCAAGAACCGCTGGCTGCACCTCGCCCGCAGTCCGGAGGAGCTGGAGGCCTTCCGTGCGCTGCGCCGCGCCTTCGACCCCGACGCGGTGTTGAACCCGGAGGTGCTGGTTCCCCGCCGCTGAGCCTCAGCGCCCGAGCCAGGCGGCCCGCTGCTCGAGCACCGACCTCAGCACGGCCGGACGGTCCGTCATGATCCCGTCGACGCCCAGCTCGAGCAGGTCCTCCATCTCCTCGGGCTCGTCGATGGTCCACACGTGGACCTTCACCCCGAAGCGGTGGGCGGTCGCCACGAAGCGGTCGTCGACGATCGGGAACGGGCCCTGGCGCACCGGGACCTGGGCGCAGTCGGCGATCGGCCGGTGCGGGTAGCCGTAGCTCGCCGCCCGGAGGCGGGCGATGGCGCGCGGTCCCATCGCCGTGCACAGCCGCGGGCCGAGCATCGCCCGCAGCCGTGCGATGCGTCGGTCGGAGAACGAGCCGACGCACACCCTGTCGACCGCACCGGCGGCGAGGATCACCTCGGCGAGAGGTTCCACCGCGGCGTCGTGCTTCGGATCGAGGTTGACCCGCAGGTCGGGCCACGCGGCCAGCAGCTCGGCCAGGAGGGGGATGGGCTCGAGCCCCGCCACTCGGGCTCGGCCGACCTCGGACCACGGGAGGTCGATCACCGCGCCCGATCGGTCGGTCACCCGGTCGAGCCGATCGTCGTGGAAGGCCAGCACCGCACCGTCGGAGGTCACGTGGACGTCGGTCTCGACATAGCGGTAGCCCAGCTCGACGGCCGCGGCGAACGCGGGCATGGTGTTCTCCGGCCGGTCGCCCGCCCCACCGCGATGGGCGAAGGGGATCGGGTGGGGGTGGTCGAGGAACGGCTTCGTCGACGTCGGGGTGGGTGGCGGGGCGATCACCGAACGGTAGCGGCCGGTACGCTCCGGCCGTGGAGGAGAGGGAGCGCTTCGCGGCCCTCGTGGCCCGGCCCGAAGCGACGATCGAACTGGACGAGCTCGCCTGGTCGATCGCCGCCAACGCCCGCCCGGGGCTCGACCCCGACGTCGAGCGGGCCCGCCTCGACGCGCTGGCCTCCGGTTGCCCCGAGGCGACGCTGGAGGGGCTGCGGGCCCATCTCTTCGCCGAGCTCGGGTTCACCGGCGACCGCCTCGACTACCACGACCCGCGCAACTCCTATCTGGACGAGGTCGTGACGCGTCGCCTCGGGATCCCGATCTCGTTGTCGGTGCTGGCCGTCGCCGTCGGCCGCCGCCTCGGTGTGCCGCTGGTCGGCGTGGGCATGCCCGGGCACTTCCTCGTCGCCGACGGTCGCGACGCCGACGTGTTCCTCGATCCCTTCCACCACGGGAGCCTGCTCGACACGGCAGGATGCGAGCGACTCTTCCACTCGCTGCACGGTGCCGCCACGCCCTTCCACCCGTCGTACCTCCAGCCGGTCGGGGCCCACGCGATCGCCTCCCGCATGCTGGCCAACCTCCGGACGACCTTCGCCTCACGGGGGGACACCGCCAACCTCCTCTGGGTCCTGCGGCTGCGGGTCCTGGTCCCGGGGGAGCGGACCGTCGAGCACCGTGAGCTCGCCTCGGCGCTGGTCGCGGCGGGCGACTTCCGGGGGGCCGCCGAGGTGCTCGACGCACTGGCCGTGGCGGCACCCGACCACGCGGCCGCGGCCCAGCTCACGGCGCGGGCCGAGCACGTCAGGTCACGGCTGAACTGACCGCCGGCGGGCCGGAACCGTCGCCGGGGCCGGAACCCGCACCCGGTAGCGTTCCCCTCCATGCCCCGTCGCACGAAGATCATCGCCACCATCGGCCCGGCCTCCGACAACGCCGCCACCCTGCGCTCGATGATCGACGCCGGGATGGACATCGCCCGCATGGGGCTGGCCCACGAGACCCTGGAGCTGGCGCTCGAGCGCTACCACCGGATCCGCGCCGCGGCCGCCGAGGCCGGGAAGCCCATCGGGATCCTCGTCGACCTCCCCGGCCCCAAGGTGCGTGCCGGACGGATGCCGAGCGACGGGATGCACCTGGCCGACCTCGACGTCATCTCGCTGGTGCCCGGACAGGGCGACAGCACGAGCGACGTGGTCCAGGTCGACTACGACGACCTGCTCGTCGACGTGCACGACGGTGACTACCTGACCTTCGGCGACGGGGCGGTGCAGGTCCGCTGCATCGGCCGAAAGGGCGACCGGCTCGACGTGCAGGTCATCCACGGCGGGCTCCTCAAGGGGCGCCCCGGCATCCACATCCAGTCCGACCGGCTGCGGATGCCCACCCCCACCCCGGAGGACCTCCGCCTGGCCGACGCCTTCGTCGAGGCGGGGGTCGACATGCTGGCGCTGTCCTTCGTGCGCTCCGCCCACGACGTGCGCCGCATCGGCACGGAGCCCTACCCACGCGGGCCGCTGGTGGTCGCCAAGATCGAGACGCGCGCCGCCGTCGAGAACCTCGAGTCGATCATCGCCGCGTCCGGTGCGGTGATGGTGGCCCGCGGCGACCTGGGTTCGGAGTTCCCCATCGAGGAGCTCCCGCACCTCCAGAAGGAGATCATCCGGCGCTGCATCGCCGTCGGGCGCCCGGTCATCACGGCCACCCAGATGCTCGAGTCGATGGTGCACGCCCCGAGCCCCACCCGGGCCGAGGCCTCCGACGTCGCCAACGCCGTCTTCGACGGCTCGTCGTCGGTCATGCTCTCGGGGGAGACGGCCATCGGCGTCGACCCGACCCATGTGGTCGGGGTGATGGCCCGCATCGCCGAGCGCGCCGACGAGGAGTTCGACTACCCGGGGTGGTCGCAAGGGCTCGCGGAGCTCCACCTCGACCCCACCGACGTGGTCGAGGACGCCATCACCAACGCCATGACCTCGGCCGCCCACCGCGCCGCCACCGAGATCGGGGCCAAGGCCATCATCTGCCTCTCGCGCAGCGGCTTCACGGTCCGCTCGATCGCCCGGTTCCGCCCGCAGGCCCGGATCCTCGGCTTCACCACCGACGAGCGCACGCTGCGTCAGCTGTCGATCAGCTGGGGCACCACCCCCTATCTCATCGAGGGCGGGGTCATCACCGAGGAGCTCGTGCCCCAGGCCATCGAACGAGCCGTGGCCGAGGGCGAGGTGGCGCCGGGTGACGTGGTCGTGGTGCTCGCCGGGTCGGGCATCTACAAGGGCCGCGTCACCGACACCGTCCGGATCGTGCGGATCCCGTAGACCTCCCCGCCGGATCGCGACGGGCGGACCCGGCGGTGCCCGATCCCGGCCGTGCAGCCCTCGCCGTGCGGCACGCACCGGTGGCCGGCGCCCCCCGGGTGGCGTTGGTGCACGGCTCCATGGACCGGGGTCAGTCCTTCCGCAAGGTCGAGCGGCGCCTCGTCGACCTGGACCTCACGGTGTACGACCGTCGGGGCTACGGCGCCTCGAGCGCCGCCGGCACGGCGACGAGCATCGCCGAGCACGTCGAGGACCTCCTCGTGGTCCTCGACGGCCGCCCGACGGTCGTCGTCGGACACAGCCTCGGGGCGGTGGTGGCGCTCGCCGCGGCTGCCTCCCGTCCCGGGACGGTCGTCGCGGTGATGGCCTACGAGGCGCCCCTCCCGTGGGAGCCGTGGTGGCCCCGCGACTCCGCCGGGGGGCGGGCCGTCGGTGCCCACCTCGACGATCCGCCCGCCGCCGCGGAGGCCTTCATGCGCACGATGGTCGGCGACCGGTCCTGGGAGCGCCTGCCGGCGTCGACCCGAGCGGCCCGCCGCGCCGAGGGCAGGGCGCTGTTGGCCGAGATGACGGCCATCCGCCGCCCGCCGGCCCCGCTCGACCTGCGACGGGTGGCGGTCCCCGTCCTCTCGGCGCGCGGTGCCGCATCGGCGCCGCACCACCGTCGGGCCGCCGAGGTCGTTGCGACGGGCGTCGCCCATGGCGAGCTGGCCGAGATCGCCGGTGCCGACCACGGCGCGCACCTCACCCACCCCGACGAGTTCGCCGCACTGGTCCGGCGGACGGTCGCCGCCGTTCCCGGCCGCCGGCGGTCCTCGCCGTAGAGTGCAGGACGATGAGCGACTCCCGTCCCGTGCACCTCATGTCGTCCGGTCCCCCCGAGACGGTGCTGCCCCCCGAGCCCGCCGAGAGCCGTGCCCGGCTCGACGCTGCTCTGGCGGCGCCTCCCGAGGCGCGCCGCGAGCTGCTCGCCGCAGTCGTCGCCGACCATCCCCGGTGGAGCGAGGCCTGGGGTCGGCTCGGCGACGTCGGCCGCGACCCGATCGAGCAGTACGCCGCGTACCGAGTCGGCTACCACCGGGGCCTCGACGCGCTGCGGGCCAACGGCTGGAGGGGTTCGGGTTACGTGCGGTGGGAGCACCCCACGAACCGCGGCTTCCTGCGCTCGCTGGCCGGCCTGGCCAGGGTGGCGGCCGAGATCGGCGAGGACGACGAGGCCGAACGGTGCTCGTTGTTCCTGCTCCAGCTCGATCCCACCTGGCCGCCCTCCGATCCGGATGCACCCGAATGAGCCCCCGATGACGGGTGCGACCCCGACCTTCACCGACGCCGTCGTCGCCCTCGAGGGCGTCGACGGTTGGCTGACCGACGACCAGGCGCAGCGCCTGTGGGACCGGGCCGGCGAGCTGCAGCCCGGGGCGACCGTGGTCGAGATCGGGAGCTTCCGGGGCCGATCGACGGTGATCACCGCGCTCGGGCTCCCTCCCGACACGGTCGTGGTGGCCATCGATCCGCACGGCGGCAACGACCGCGGCCCGCAGGAGATCCGCGGCAAGGAGGCCGAGGCGGAAACGGACCACCACGTCTTCCTGGCCAACCTCGAGGCAGCCGGGGTGCGTGACCGGGTGCGCTACGTGCGGGAGTTCTCCCACGACGCCCACCATGCCGTCGAGGGCGACATCGACCTGCTCTACATCGACGGGGCCCACCGGTTCGGGCCCGCCCGAGACGACATCGTCTCGTGGGGGCGCCGTGTCGCGCCGGGCGGGACGATGCTGATCCACGACTCGTTCAGCTCCGTCGGCGTCACCCTGGCGATCCTGGCCGAGCTGGTCCCGTCCGCGCACTGGGAGTACGTCGGACGCTCCGGCTCGATGGCCGAGTACCGCCGGGTAGAGCTCTCACCCCGCCAACGGCGCCGCTCCCGCAACGCCCAGCTCGCCCAGCTGCCGTGGTGGGCGAGCAACGTGGTCATCAAGGTCCTCATCCTGGCCAGGCTGCGCCCGGCCGCCAGAGCGCTCGGGTTCCCCGACGACAAGCCCTGGCCCTACTGACGCCGCCGTGGGCGGTCGCTCGGCGCGCCTCGTCGGCGCAGTGCTCACCGGCGGCGCGTCGCGGCGGATGGGTCGCGACAAGGCCCTCGTCGACGTGGGTGGGCGTCCGCTCGTGGCCGTCGGCGTGCAGGCCATGGCGGACGCCGGCGCCGACCCGGTGCTCGTCGTCGGCGGTGACCGCCTCGGCCTCGCCCGGGCGGTCCCGGGGGCCGTCTACGTCGAGGACCGCACCCCTGGCGAAGGGCCGCTCGGCGCACTGTTGACGGCGTTCGCCGCCGCGGCGGCGATCGACCCCGATCCGATCGTCGTCGTCACGGCGTGCGACATGCCCGCCGTCGACGCCGCGACCATCACCGCCCTGGTGACGGCGTTGCGGGTCGCGCCGGAGGCGGCCGCTGCCCTGGCGCTGGCCGACGGTCGGCCGCAGCCGCTGACCGGTGCGTGGCGACCCCGGCTCGCGGCGGCGGCGATGGAGGCGGCGTTCGCCTCGGGTGAGCGGGCACCCCGTCGTGTCCTCGCCGACCTCGGTGTCGTCGAGGTGGGCGGGCTGGTCCCGTCCGCCCTCGCCGACGTCGACCGACCCGAGGACCTGCAGCGGTACGCTCCCTGAGGCCCCCCTCCCCCCTGGGGGAGCCGGCCCTGCCCCCACGCCTTGCGGAGCGACACGTGAGCGACGACGTGCCCGAGATCGACATCGAGACCCTGGTCCGCCGCCTCGACGACGGCGTCGTCGTGGTCGACGTGCGCGAGGACGACGAGTACCACGGCGGCCACGTACCGGGCGCCGTCCACGTCCCTCTGACCACCGTCCCCGAGCGGATCGCGGAGTTCCCGACCGACGCGCCGGTCCTCGTCGTCTGCGCCGTCGGCGGTCGCAGCGCCCGGGCCGTGGCCCACCTCCGCGCCGAGGGGATCGACGCCGTCAACGTCGCCGGGGGCACCAAGGCCTGGATCGAGGCGGGCCAGCCCGTCGTCACGGGCGGCGAACCGCACTGAGCGCCGAGGCCGCCGCGCCCCGCTACCGGATGGTCGACACCGAGAGGGGTCTGGCCGAGGTCGTGGCCGCCCTCGTCGATCAACCGGAGTACGCGCTCGACACCGAGTTCCACCGGGAGCGCACGTACTTCCCGAAGCTGGCCCTCATGCAGCTCGCCTGGCCCGGTGAGATCGTCCTCCTCGATCCGCTGGCCGTCGACGTGGCCGCACTGGCCCAGGTCCTGGAGGGGCCGGGCACCGCCGTCCTGCACGCCGCCGACCAGGACCTCGAGGTCCTCCAGCTCGCCTGCGGCGCAGCGCCGTCGCGGCTGTTCGACACCCAGCTGGCCGCCGGGTTCGTGGGGATGAGCACCCCGTCGTTGTCGTCGCTCTACGAGCGCATCGTCGACGTCAGGGTCGGCAAGGGGGATCGGCTCACCGACTGGCTGCAGCGGCCCCTCACCGACGCCCAGCTCGCCTATGCCGCCAACGACGTCGCCTACCTGCTCGAGGTCGAGCACCGCCTGCTGGACGACCTCGACCGTCGTGGTCGCCGCCAATGGGCTCTCGACGAGTGCGAGCGGCTGCTGATGCGTTCGCGGGGTCAGCGTGACCCCGAGGAGGCGTGGCGGCGCATCAAGGAAGCCCGCCAACTCAAGGGGCGGTCCCGGGCCGTGGCCCGGGCGGTGGCCGCGTGGCGCGAGCGTCGGGCCGCCGAGCTCGACATCCCGGTCCGCTACGTGCTGTCCGACATGGCCGTCGTGGGCATCGCGCAACGGCCGCCGTCGAGCCGCAAGGAGCTCGAGCGGATCCGCGGCCTCGACCGCGGCTTCCGCGCCGACGCCGTCGAGAGCCTCCTCGCCGCGGTGCGTGACAGCCAGGACCGACCGCTGCCGGAGGTGGCCGAAGGCGGGAACGGGCCCCTCGACCGCGACCTGCGCCCGGCGGTGGCCCTCGTGTCGGCGTGGGTGGCCCAGCTCGCCCGCGACCTCGAGATCGACACGACGTTGTTGGCCACCCGCAGCGACCTCGAGGCGCTCCTGCGCGGCGACGACGACGCCCGCCTCGCCGAGGGCTGGCGGGGGGCCATCGTCGGTGAGCCCATCCGCCGGCTGGTGGAGGGGTCGGCGGCCGTCGCGTTCGCGGGCGGCGGGGATCTCGTCATCGAGGAGCGTTCCAACCGGCCCCTGGACTGATCGACCGGGGGTGGGTGTCCCCTCAGCTCGGCCGGAGCAGCAGTGCCTGGTCCGGACCCAGGGTGGGGGCCGGGGCCCCGCCCTCGCCGACCCGGTCAGAGGCGATCTCCACGACGAGGCCGTCGAGGGTCGCGTCGATCGGGTGGGCGGCGAGGTCGACGGGGACGTCGGTGAAGTTCACGACCACGATCCGGCGATCCCCGTCGGGGGCGGAGCGGGCCCAGGCCAGGACCCCCTCCGGGGCATCGAGGAGGTGCAGGGCCCCGCGGTGGAGGGCCGGGCTGTGGCGCCGGGCGTGCAGCAGGTCGCGGTAGAGGTTGAGCACCGAGTCGGGATCGTCACGCGCGGCGGCCACGTTGCGGGCCTCGCTCTCGGGTGGGAACGGGAGCCACGGGTCGGCCGGCCAGCCGTGGCGCGGCCCGCTCTCCCACGGGATGGGGGCCCGACATCCGTCGCGGCCGCCCGGATCGACCTCGGCACCGGGGGGGATGTCGGCGTCGAGCAGGCCGAGCTCCTCGCCGGCGAAGAGGAACGGCGTCCCCCGCAGCGTCGTCAGGAGCACGGCGGCCGCCCGGGCCCGGGCCTCCGAACCGCCGAGGCGGGTGCGGTGGCGGGGGTTGTCGTGGTTCGACAGCACCCAGGTCGGCCAGGCGTCGACGGGATCGAGGCGCTCGGCTGCGGACTCGATCTGCGTCCGCCAGGCACGCGCGTCCCACGGGGCGTACAGGGCCGGGAAGTTGAACGCCAGGTGCAACTCGTCGCCGTGGCCGTAGTAGGTGACGATCCGGTCCAGGTCGAGCAGGTACACCTCCCCGACGGCCACCCGGTTCCCCGGCCGCTCGTCGAGCAGGGTCCGGATCCCCCGCAGCAGGGGATGGACCTCGGGACGGTCGTTCAGCGCCACGTGCGGGATGGGCAGGAGCTCGGGGGGATCGTCGGCCAGCAGGGGGTCCTTGCCGATGAGGTGGACCACGTCGATGCGGAACCCGTCGACCCCGCGGTCGAGCCAGAAGCGGGCCACGTCGTGCATCGCCTCGACCACCTCGGGGTTGCCCCAGTCGAGGTCCGGCTGCTCCGGGAGGAAGCAGTGCAGGTAGTACTCGCCGCTCGCCTCGTCGAGGGTCCAGGCCGGCACGGGTGCGAACGCCGCGACCCAGTTGTTCGGCGGCCCGCCGTCGGGAGCGGGCGATCGCCACACGTACCAGTCCCTCCGAGGGCTGTCGGGGGACGATCGCGCCTCCACGAACCAGGGGTGGTGGTCGGAGGTGTGGTTGGGCACCCAGTCGAGCAGGACCCGCAACCCGAGGGCGTGCGCCTCGGCGATCAGGGCGTCGGCGTCGGCGAGGGAGCCGAAGACCGGGTCCACGTCGCAGTGGTCGGTGATGTCGTAGCCGAAGTCGGCCATCGGCGAGGGGTAGAACGGCGAGAGCCAGACGGCGTCGACGCCCAACCAGGCGAGGTATCCGAGCCGGGCCCGGATGCCGGCGAGGTCGCCGATCCCGTCGCCGTCCTCGTCGGCGAACGATCGGGGATAGATCTGGTAGACCACCCCCGTCATCCACCACGGATCGGCGCTCACCACGGCGATCCTAGGGTCGAGACGTGGCACGGTCGACGGGGTCGCAGCCGTTACACTCGAACCCTACGTTCACCGGACGGGAGTTGGCCCGTGAAGAAGGGGCGACATCGGCGCTTCGAAGAGGCCCGAGCACTCAAGCGCAACAACGACGACCTCGACGCCATCCTCGATGCGCGTGACGCCGAGCCCTGCCCGGAGTGCGGGGCCGACCCCGGTCACGACCACTCCTCGTGGTGCATGTACGAGCGCGAGAGCGACGACGCCACCTGGGGGAGCTGAGCGGGGCCGGCCCTGCGCCGACCCTCGACCCGGTCACCGCCGGGCCCGAGCCCCGGTAGGCTCGATCCTTCGTGCCCCCCGCCGATCCCGCCCCCACCGCCCTGCGCAACGTGGCCCTCGTGGCCCACGTCGACCACGGCAAGACCACCCTCGTCGACGCGCTGTTGCGCGCCAGTGGGGTGTTCGGCGAGCACCAGGCCCTGGTCGACCGGGTGATGGACTCGAACGACCAGGAGCGCGAGCGGGGCATCACCATCCTCGCCAAGGCGGCGTCGGTCACCTGGCAGGCGACCCGCATCAACCTGGTCGACACGCCCGGGCACTCGGACTTCGGGGGTGAGGTCGAGCGGGCGCTCACCATGGTCGACGGCGTCGTCCTGCTCGTCGACGCGGCCGAGGGACCCCTGCCCCAGACCCGCTACGTGCTGTCCAAGGCGCTCGCCGCCGATCTCCCGGCCGTGGTGGTGCTCAACAAGGTCGACCGTGGCGACGCCCGCCCCGACGAGGTGCTCGACGAGATCTACCAGCTCTTCCTCGACCTCGACGCCGACGAGTCGGCCATCGAGTTCCCGGTGATCTCCGCCATCGCCCGGGAGGGCAGGGCGGTGGCCGGGGTGGGGATGCCCGGTCCCGACGACGACCTCACGCCGTTGTTCCAGGCGCTCCTCGACACCGTCCCCGCCCCGGCCGGCGACCCCGACGCCCCGCTGCAGGCGATCGTCACCAACCTCGATGCCAGCGACTACCTCGGGCGTCTGGCCATCGGGCGGGTCGTGCGCGGCTCCCTGCGGCGCGGCGAGACGGTCGCCCTGTGCGAGGAGGACGAAGGTCAGGCCCCGCTGAAGCGCAAGCTGAGCCAGCTCATGCGCTTCTCGGGCATCGGTCGCGAGGAGGCCGACGTGGTCGTCGCCGGCGACCTCTTCGTGGTGGCCGGGTTCCCCGAGGTGGAGATCGGCGACACCCTGGCCGATCCGGTGCGGCCCGAGGCCCTGCCCCGGCTCAGCGTCGACGAGCCCGTGCTGCGCATGACGTTCGGGGTGAACACCTCCCCGCTCGCCGGCAAGGAGGGCACCTATCTCACATCCCGTCACCTTCGCGAGCGCCTCGACCGCGAGGTGCTCGGCAACGTCTCCATCCGGGTCGACCAGACCAGCTCGCCGGACGTGATCGAGGTCGCCGGGCGCGGTGAGCTCCAGCTCGCCGTGCTCATCGAGACGATGCGCCGGGAGGGCTACGAGCTGCAGGTGAGCCGCCCGGAGGTGATCGTCCGCGAGATCGACGGGTCCCGTCACGAGCCGCTGGAGCGGGCGGTGATCGATGTGCCGGACGAGCACGTGGGCACGGTCACCCAGGCGTTGGCCCCCCGCAAGGGCAAGGTCAGCGACCTTCGCCCCGGCGACATCGGGCGCACGATCGTCACCGTCGAGGCCCCGTCGCGAGGTCTCATCGGCTTCCGTTCCCAGCTCCTCACCGCCACGAGGGGCACCGCGCTGATGCACCAGCACCACTCGGGCTGGATCCCGTGGGTGGGCGATCTCCCCGGCCGGAAGGGCGGCGCGATGATCGCCGACCGGGTGGGCCAGACGACCGGATACGCGCTCGACAACCTGCAACAGCGGGGGGAGCTGTTCGTCGGGCCCGGTGAGGCCGTCTACGAGGGCATGGTCGTGGGCGAGAACGCCCGGCCCGACGACATGCAGGTGAACGTCGTGCGCGAGAAGCAGAAGACGAACATCCGGACCCACGCCGCCGACGACGCCATCAAGCTCACGCCCCCCCGCGAGGTCACCCTCGAGTCGGCCATCGAGTTCATCGCCGACGACGAGCTCGTCGAGGTGACCCCCGCCAGCCTCAGGATCCGCAAACGGGTGCTGAAGGAGTCCGATCGGCGACGCCTCAGGAAGTGACCTTCGTCCGGATGCGGGCCAGCTCGATGGCCTGGTCGATCGCGGCGTCGATGTCGGACTCCTGGAGGATGGCGCGGGTGGGGCGCCCGCCACCCCGGGCGGCCAGCTCGGCCTCCGCCCTGACCCGGTCGGGATCGTGCAGACGGGTCGGCACGTCGACGAGGAGACGACCGATGGTGATGCCCGACACGGTGTCGCGGTCCCCCAGCCAGCGCGCGTGGTGGTACTGGACCGGGCCCGCGAAGAGCGAACCGCGCTCCACCCGGAACGGCGGGAGCTGACGGCCTTCGCGCTCGAGGCGCCGCACGACGCCGATCAGCACGTGGTGCTGGGCGCGCGTCCGCTGGTCCCGCCACGGCGCGACCTCGGCGGCGGTGACGGGGTCGGCGGCCCTCGCCAGCATCGCCAGCGCGGGCTCGTAGGTGCGACGGTGCTTCCCGGACCGGGTGCGGCGGATGGCCCGGGCCCCGGCGCGCTGGCGGGGGATGTCGGCGATCGTCGGGTGATCGAGCCACCGCGATGCCTCGGATCCCGCCTGGCGGGTGAGGTCGAGCAACAGGTCGGCGACCGGGGCCTTCATGTGGTTGCTGGCGTCGCGTGCGCCGCGGGCGATGCTGTGGAGGGCGGCGACGAGCACCTGGTTCTCCTCCACGTCGTAGGCCCGGCTCGGGGTGGCGCACACGAAGAGGCCCTCGTCGCCGAAGCTCGACGCCCGCGCCGACATGGTGGCGCTCCAGAGCACGGGGCCGCGCAGCTCGCCCACGCAACGCTCGTTGCGGGACTGGACCGACGTGGCCAGGGCCCGGACGGTGGCGGGCATCGTCGCGATCAGGCGTGCCGCCTCCGGGCTGCGGGCGGTGGCGCTGCCCACGAACTGCGAGGTGGCGATCGGGGTGAGCCCGAGGAGCGCGGCGACGGTGCTGATCACGTCGAAGGGCCGGGCGAGGCGCTCGTAGAGCTCGGCGAACTCCTCGTCGGCGTCCTCGGCGTCGCCCCCGGTCACCCCGGTCGCCTCCTCGGCGGCCATGTCAGATGGCCAGATCGACGCCGAGGACGTCGCGGATGGTGCGCTGGGCCTCGAGCCGTTCCGGCTCGTCGAGGTCGGCGGCCACCGTCCGGTACAGCGTGGTGGCCCGGCGGTCCTCCATGCCCTCGAACTGGGGGAGGAAGTAGGCGTAGAACACCTCGTAGAGCAGGCGGGACTCGCTGGGGGCGTCCTTGGCCCGCCGGGCGGCGTACTTGGCGGCGTCGAGGTAGACAGCCGGGCCGAGATCGGTGAACTCCCGCAGCCCGAGGAGCTTGGTCACGATCGCTCCGGGACCCTGGAGGAGCTTCACGTAGGCCTCGTCGGAAGGGGTCCCCACCTCGATGAAGGCGAAGCGCCGCATGAGCGCGTAGCTCATGTCGAAGAGCAGGTTCTTGTCGAACACGTTCATGGTGGCGATGATCCGCCAGTTGGCGGGCACCCGGATCATGTCGGTCTTCTCGGGCGCCTCGACCCCGGCGGGCACGAGCGAGATCGGGTCCGAGCTGCCCTTGCGCTTGAAGGGGAGCACGACCGCCGACCCCGACAGGACCGTGAAGAGCTGACCGAAGGCCCGATCGAAGTTCGACCGGTTGAGCTCGTCGATGACGAGCCACCGGCCGGCCTGGATGGCGTCGATGAACAACCCCGGGCGGTAGATCAGCCCGTCGGGGGTCGGCTGGAGGCCGCCGATGGTCTCGAACGTGGTCCACTCGCTGGTGGCCGTGGTGGGCAGGTAGCCGGTGCAGAACATGGCTTTGCGGGCCACCTCGGCGGCCATGTACGCGAGCGTCGTCTTCCCGGTCCCGGGCGGGCCGGTGAGGATGACGTGCTTGCCCGAGTCGATCGCCGCGACGAGCTGGTCGAGCACGTAGTCGGGGAACAGCATCCCCTCGTCGTCGGCGGCACGCTGGAGCTCGTTGGCAGTGAACGCGATCATCGCCTTACCCTTCGGCCGCGTCGTGGCTCTGGTTGAGCGCGGGGTGGGGCAGTCCGGGCCGGGCTGCCCGCTCGGCGAGCAGGTCGGCCAGGGCGGCGTACGCCGCGGGCCCGACGAGGGCCTCGATCTCGGCGCGGCAGGCGACGTGGACGGGTTCGTGGCCGACGAAGGCCAGCGGGTCCTCGGTGCACCACCAGTGGAAGTCGTCGCCGCCGGGTCCCCAGTCGCGCCGCTTCCACTCCCGCAGGATGTAGGTGAGGTGGTCGTTGTCGTCCCGGTGGTAGTCGAGGCGGATCGGGACCTGCCAGCACACCTCCGGCTTCCAGGCGAGGACGCTCTCGCCGCGCCGCAGCGCCGCCTGGTGCAGCGCGCACCCGGCCCCGGTGGGGAAGTCCGGCCGGTTCAGGAAGATGCAGGCGCCGTCGACCACCCGGGTCTGCCACACCCCGTCCTCGGACTTGAACGCCGGGCCGCCCAGCGCCGCCGCCTCGTCGCGGAGCTGCCACTCGTCCGGAGTGAGCTGCTCGGCTCGCCGCAGCGTGGCCTTGCGGTCCTTCTTGTCGATGAAGTGCGCACCCCAGCTGCAGCACCCGAGCTCGAGCTCGGGGGCCGACGCCTCGCCGATCCCCGGGCAGCCCGCCCCGTAGATGCAGGTCCAGTTGCTCGACAGGAAGGTGGCGTCGAAGGTGTAGGTGGCGCCGTCGTGGTCGAAGGAGAGCCACTCGTGCACGTCGGTGGCGCGGTCGGCCACGACGGGTATCGACACGGGGGTACGGGCCAAGGCGGGACCTGACGTTCGCGGCTGGGGTGGGCAGGTTACCGGCCCGATCGGGCACGATAGGGCCGTGGCCGGCGAGTTCGACGAGATCAGGGAGCGTCTCGACGCCATCGCCGAGGAGCTGGCCGACCTCGCGATCGAGCGCCTGCGGGCCTCGATCGACGCCGGCGGCGATGAGCTGCCCGTCGACGAGAAGCGCCTCACCCGGGCCCGGCGGGCCGTCGAGAAGGCGGCGAACATCCTGCGGGAACCCGACGACGGCTACGGCACCTGATCCCGGTCGTTCTCGTTGAGACGGTCGATCAGGCGGCGCAGCCCTGCGAAGCTCCGGCGGTCGAAGGTGAAGGCGATGCGGGGCAGGTCGACCACGTCCCCGTCCTCCACCTCCCCGGCCGACGCCGCCACCACCTCGATGGGCTCGCCGGCGACGATGGCGGCGAACTCGGCGTTCAGCTCGGCGAGCTCGTGGGTGTCGGGGGCCCGCTGCAGTCGGATCACCAGGCGGCGGCCGACCACGCGCATCGAGTGGTAGCGGCGGTAGAAGTGGCAGATCTCCCGGACCGCCTCGTCGGTGGTGGCGCACACCCGCACGAAGGCCATGTCGTCGGGTGAGATGAGGGAGCGTCCGGCCAGCTCGGTCTCGGTGAAGCGCATCCAGCTGCGCCAGTAGGTCGACCCTTCGGGCTCGATGAGCACCACGGGGCACAACGCCGAACGGCCCGTCTGCATCAGGGTGAGCAGTTCGAACGTCTCGTCGAGGGTGCCGAACCCGCCCGGCAGGAGGGCGAACGCCGACGACTCCTTCATGAAGGCGATCTTGCGCGTGAAGAAGTAGCGGTAGTTCACGAGCTTCGGATCGTCGGCGAGCAACCCGGCGGGCTCTTGTTCGAAGGGCAGGACGATGTTCACGCCGAACGCGGCGTCGGCGCCGGCGCCCTCGATGCCCGCCTCCATGATCCCCGGCCCCGCCCCGGTGATGACCATCCAGTCCTCGGCGGCCATCGCCCGACCGAAGTCGCGTGCCGCCACGTAGGCGGGATCGTCCACCTCGGTGCGCGCGGAGCCGAAGATCGACACCTTCCGGGTCTCGCGGTACGGGGCGAAGACCCCGAACGCGTAGCGCAGCTCCTTCAGCGCCGAGTTGACGAGCTTGAGGTCGCCCCGGTCGACCCCTTCGCGTCCGAGCCTCACGCCCGACACCAGGATCTCGAAGACGAGGTCGGCCTGGTCGAGCGTCCCGGCCGCCTCGAGCAGGTCGAGGATCCGGGCGTCGAGGTCGGGGTCGCCGGTCCGGTAGCGCGGCGCACGGCGGGAGGCCACGGGTCTGCTCAGGCGACGCCGGCGGCGACCCGGTCGTAGAGGGTGGTGCGTTGCTCGAGGGTGCGGCCGAGCGGCTCCACCCACTCGCGGAAGTCGCTCTCGACCATCCCCTGGCCGTGGTCGGCACCGGCCGCGCGGCTGATGTTCTCGTCCATCAGCGTGCCGCCGACGTCGTTGGCGCCGGCGCGGAGGGTCTGCTCCACGCCGATGCGGCCCAGCTTCACCCAGGAGGTCTGGATGTTGTCGATCAGGCCGTCGTAGGCGATCCGGGGGACGGCGTGCATGAGCAGGGTCTCGCGGAACGTCGGGCCGCGACGGGCCCGGTGCTGGAGGTAGAGCGGTGTGGCCATGTGGACGAAGGGGAGGGGCACGAACTCCGTGAACCCGCCCGTCTCGACCTGCAGGTCGCGGGTGCGCACGATGTGGCGGGCCCAGTGCACCGGTCGCTCGACGGCCCCGAACATGATCGTGATGTTGGAGCGCAGCCCCACGCGATGGGCGGTGCGGTGGGCCTCGAGCCACTCGTCGGTGGTCACCTTGTCGGGGCACAGGATCGCCCTGACGTCGTCGTCGAGGATCTCGGCCGCGGTGCCGGGCAGGGTCTTCAGGCCCACGTCCATCAACCGGCGGAGATAGTCGGCGAGCGGCTCCCCGAGGCGCCGGGCGCCCTCCGTGACCTCGAGGGCGGTGAACCCGTGGATGTGCAGCCCAGGGGCCACCTCGTGCACGGCACGGGCGACGTCGACGTAGTAGTCGCCGTCGAAGTCGGGATGGATGCCGCCCTGGAGGCAGACCTCGGTGGCGCCGAGGTCGGCCGCCTCGCGGGCCCGACCGGCGATGTCGTCGAGCGTCAACAGGTAGGGGGTGCCCCGCAGGTTCAGCGAGAGCGGGCCCTTGCTGAAGCCGCAGAACCGGCACTTGAAGGTGCACACGTTCGTGTAGTTGATGTTGCGGTTGTGGACGAACGTGACCACGTCGCCGACCCGTCGGCGGCGCAGCTCGTCGGCGACCTCGGCGACGGCGACGACCTCGGGTCCGCGGGCCGAGAAGAGGGTGACGATCTCGTCGATCTCCACCTGTTGGCCGTCGAGGACGCCGTCGAGGACCTCGGCCACCGCGCCGCCCGGCCGTGAGGAGGGGGCCCCCGGGACGAGGACCGGCGGGCGGTTCGAGGTGCCGGCGTACCAGGCCGTGGACCGGGCACCGATGTGGAGGACCTCGACCCCGTCGTCGACCTGTTCGGGTGCGGCCGGGGCCAGGCGCTGGACCAGCACCGCCCCGGGGTCGTCACGTCCGAGGCCCTCGGCATCGCTGCGGTCCATGACCGCGAAGGCCAGGCTCGGGTCGAACCAGCGCCCGGGGTCGTGGACGTACGACGGGTGGGCGGTGAGGCGGGGGGCCACGGTGAACCCGCGGTCCTCGGTGACCCGGCGCAGCCGGTCGAGGGCCGGCCAGGGCCGCTCGGGGTTGACGTGGTCGGCCGTGACCGGGGACACCCCACCCCAGTCGTCGATCCCGGCGTCGAGCAGCACCCCGAAGTCGTCGGAGAGGTTCGGCGGGGCCTGGAGGTGGACGTCGGGGGGCAGGATGAGCCGGGCGAGGGCGATGGCGTCCAGGTACACGTCGGGTGGGCACGGTCGCGCGGCGTGCATCGTGGTGCCCGCCTTGGGCAGGAAGTTCTGGACGATCACCTCCTGCACGTGGCCGTGTCGGCGGTGCGACGCGGCGATGGCCTCCAGCGCGGCGATCCGGTCGTCCCGGTCCTCGCCGATGCCGACCAGGATCCCGGTGGTGAACGGGATCGAGAGCTCGCCCGCCCACTCGAGGGTGTCCAGCCGGCGCTGCGGGGCCTTGTCGGGGGCGCCGCGGTGGCAGTCGAGGTCGTCGCGCAGCGTCTCGATCATCATCCCCTGCGAGGGCGAGACGGGCCGCAGGAGGGCCAGCTCGTCGCGGCTCAACGCACCGGCGTTGGCGTGGGGGAGGAGCCCGGTCTCCTCGAGCACCAGGCGGGCCATCGCCGCCAGGTAGTCGACGGTCGACTCGAAGCCGCGCTCCGCCAGCCAGCGCGCGGCGACCGGGTAGCGCAGCTCCGGGCGCTCGCCGAGGGTGAACAGGGCCTCGTGGCACCCGACCCGGGCGCCGGCGCGGGCGATGGCCAGCACCTCGTCGGCGTCGAGGTAGGGGGCGTCGAGGCGGGCGGGGGGCTGGGCGAAGGTGCAGTACCCGCACTTGTCCCGGCACAACATGGTGAGCGGGATGAAGACTTTGGGCGAGTACGTGATGCGGTTGCCGTGGGCGGCGTCGCGCACCGCTCGCGCCTCGGTCATCAGCTGTTCCCGCGGCGCGTCGAAGGCCACAGACATGGCCGCACCCTACTGCCCCCTGTCGTGGGCCCCCGGTCGACGGTCGGTCGCAGTCGCAGTGGGTAGCGTCGGGTCCGAGATGGCTCTCATCCGCCCACCTGGACAGGTCGTGTGCGCCGTGCTCGCTGTCGTCGTCGGCCTGCTCGCCGTGGGCTGCTCGTCCGACGCCTCGTCGCCGTCCGCGACCTCCGCGGCTCCGCCGACGGCCGACAGCCGGATCGTCCCCGGCTCCGCCGGGGGAGCAGCCGCGCTGTGGGCCGAGTCCGACGGCTCGCTGCTCGTGGGTGACCGGCTCACCGGACGGATCGATCGGATCGACCCCGACGGGGCGATCACCCCGGTCACGCAGGTCGACGTCGTCGCGTCCGCCGACGACCAACGTGGCCTGCTCGGCGTCGCCCGCCTGGCCGATGGGCGTCTCTTCGCCTCCTGGACGAGGCCCGGTGACCGTCGTCTGGTCGTCGGGGAGCTCGACGGGGAACCGGAGCGGCGACTCGTGTGGGAGGGCCCGGTCTCCGCCGACGCCGCCAACGGCGGCCGTCTCCTCGCCGTCGGCGGTGAGCTCGTCGTCGGCATCGGCGACCTCCTCGCCGACCGGGGCCTGGGGGACGACCCCGAGGTCCCCAACCGCAAGATCCTCGCCCTCGACCCGGATGGGACGCCCGACCAGCGTCCCCGCGTCCTCTCCGCCGGCTGGAACAACCCGTTCGCCATCGCCGTCGCCGACGACGGGGTCGTCTGGGTGGCGGACAACACCGGGGGCGACGGACCGGAGCGCCTCGGGCGGGCCGATCGGCCTGCGACGGAGGCCACCGCCCTCGACGGGCCCGGGGAGGGGGAGCGGGCGGCGTCCGGGCTCGTCGTCCGCGACGGCCGCTTCGCCGTCTGCGGTTACCTCGACAGGCAGGTGGAGGAGGTGCGCATCGACGGTGGCGCGGTCGCGTCCGTGGAGCTGGCGCGCCCCTGTCGCACGGGCGTGGTTCGACTGGTCGACGGGCGCCTCGCGATGGGCGCCGACGACGGGGTCGCCATCACCGCCACCGCCTGGCGTTGAAGCTCAGGAGACGCGCGTCGCCGCGTCGAGGAGCAGGGCGCGCACCCGGTCGATGTTCTCGGCGAACGCCGCGAACGCCGCCTCCTGGGTGACCGGGGGGTGGTCGGGATCGTCGGGGACGCCGACGTCGCGGTCGGTGACCAGCCCCAGGCCGGCGTAGGGGATGCCCGCCTCGACGGCCAGCGTGGCCTCGGGGTGCTGGGTCATGTTCACGAGGTGCCAGCCCTGGGCGGCCATCCACGCCGACTCGGCCCGTGTCGAGAAGCGGGGTCCGTTGACGACCACCACGGTCCCGCCGTCGCGGACGGGGACCCCCCGGTCCCGGGCGGCATCGACGAGGGCGCCGCGTAGTCGCGGATCGTAGGGATCGGCGAGCGACACGTGACGGGGCCCGTCGTGGAAGTGGTCGTGGAACGTGTCGGCACGGCCGTTGGTACGGTCGACGAACTGGTCGACGACCACCAGGTCGCCCGGCCCCAGGTCGGGTCGGAGCGAGCCGCAGGCGAAGGGGCCGAACAGGGCCCGGACGCCCAGCTGGCGCATGGCGTCGATGTTCGCCCGGTAGTTGACGCGGTGCGGCGGCCACTGGTGGTCGTCGCCATGGCGTGACAGGAACGCCACCCGCTGCCCCTCGTGGGTGCCGACGGTCACGGGCGAGGACGGGTCGCCCCAGTGGGTCCTGAGCCGGATCTCCTCGGTGTCGTCGAGCAGGTGGGTGAAGCCCGACCCGCCGATCACCCCGACGTCGGCCGTCCACTCGGTGGCGTGGTGCTCCGGGCGCGGGGGAACGGTCACCGGGTCCGGATCAGGCGAGGAACGTACCGGTGCGGGGCTCGGCCAGCGTGATCTGGCACGACACGCCCTCCCCGATGCTCGTGTAGGCGTGACCGTTCACCCGGGGATCGTCGATCTCGAGGTCGCCGGGCTCGTCCGGGTCGGGAACGATGGTGAGGTCGCTCGAGGCTTCGATCGTGGTGACGCAGTCGTTGAGGTCGGTCCCCGGCAGCTCGAACTCCTCGTAGACGTGGAGGTCGTCGCAGGGGACCTCCACGAGCTCGTCGTCCAGGCACCGGATCTGGGAGGCGTCGAGCGCCTCGCCCGGTGCGCCGAGCTCCTCCGAGGGGGCGTCGGGCTCCTCCCGGGTGGACGACGGGGCGGACCCGTCGAAGCTCTGCACGTCGCTCGAGCACGCCGCGCCCATGGACACGACGGCGAGGAGGACGACGAGGGGGAGGAGGAGCCGGTGGGCACGCACGGCGGGCAGCCTAGTGGCGCCGTGGGGGACGCGGCCGAGGCTCAGAGTCGGGCGGCGGCGGCCGGGTCGACCAGCCACACCACCTCGTCGCCGGAGATCCGCGTCGCCGGCGCAGTGGGGTCGTCCGCCGCGACCCGCGCCATCGCTTCGGCCTTCTCGGCCCCGGCGACGGTGACCAGCACCAGGCGTGACCGGCTGATCCCCTCGAAGGTGAGCGTCATGCGGGGATGCGGGTTGTGGCCCAGCGGGTCGTCGTTCAGGGTCACCAGCCGCCCGGCATCGGCGTCGAGGGCTGCTGATCCCGGGAAGAGCGAGGCGGTGTGCCCGTCGGGGCCGAGGCCGAGGTGGACGACGTCGAACCGGCCGAGTTGACCGACCCGCAGCTGGTACGGCTCGGCGCCCTCGTCGCAGCGCATGGGCCAGGTGGCGTTGGCGGCCCCCACCCGGTCGAGCAGGGCTTCTCGGGCGAGGTGGTAGTTGGAGTCGGGGTCGTCGAGCGCGACGCACCGCTCGTCTCCCCAGTACACGTCGACCTGCCACCAGTCGATGGCGTCGGCCGCGTCGATCGCCAGTCGCTCGTAGCAGGCTCGTGCGGTGGCACCCCCCGACAGCGCCAGCGAGAACCCCGGCGCGGGCCGACGGGCGAACGAGTCGACGACCCGGCGGGTGAACGCCCCCGGGACGTCGTCGACGACCGCGAGCTCGCCGATCATCTCAGCGTGTCCGCCTTCGTCGAGAGCGAGGCCAGCAGGTCGTCGAACGACGCGGAGAACGACGCCACGCCCTTGTCCTCGAGGGTGGTGGTGACGTCGTCGAGGGACACACCGACCGTGGCCAGCTCGTCGAGCACCGCGTGGGCGGCGGGGAGGTCGGCGTCGATGGTGCGGGCCAGCGTGCCGTGGTCCTCGAACTCGGCGAGGGTGCCCTCGGGCATCGTGTTCACGGTGTCCGGGCCGATCAGGGTGTCGACGTAGACGGTGCCGGGGTAGTCGGGGTTCTTCGTGGACGTCGAGGCCCAGAGGGGGCGCTGCACCCGGGCGCCCCGGGCCGCGAGGGCCTCCCAGCGAGGGCCGGTGAAGGTCTCGACGAAGGCTTCGTAGGCGACCTGCGCGTTCGCCACCGCGGTCTTGCCACGCAGGCCGAGGGCCTGGTCGGTCCCGATGGCCTCGAGCCGGGCGTCGGTCTCGGCGTCGACGCGGCTGACGAAGAACGAGGCCACCGAGGACACCCCGGAGAGGTCCCCCTCCTTGCCCTCGAGCCCGGAGATGTAGGCCTCCATGACGTCGCGGTACCGGGCGACGGAGAAGAGCAGCGTGACGTTGACGCTGCGCCCCTCGGCGATCATCTGGCGGATCGCGGGGAGTCCCTCGACGGTGCCCGGGATCTTGACGTAGAGGTTGGGCTCGTCGATCAGGGTGTTGAGGTGACGGGCCGCGGCGAGCGTCCCGTCGGTGTCACGGGCCAACAGGGGCGACACCTCGACCGACACGTACCCGTCCAGTCCGTCGCTGCGGTCGTGCACGGGGCGCAGGATGGCGAGGGCGTGGCGGATGTCGTCCACGACCATCTCCCAGTAGGCGTCGAGCACGCTCGTGCCGGTTGCCACGAGGCGGGAGAACTGCTCGTCGTAGACCTCACCGCCCTCGATGGCCTTCTGGAAGATCGTGGGGTTCGACGTCATGCCGCGTACCCCCTCGTCGACCCACCGTTCCATCTCGCCGTCCTGGATCCAGTCCCGGCGCATGTTGTCGAGCCAGGGGCTCTGGCCGTGCTGGGCGAACAGATCGGACAACCGGCTCATCGGGACTCCTTGGGGCGCTCGACCGGGCGGTCGGGCGGGGAGGGCGGGGGGTCTGGGTCAGGGGGTGAGCGTACGGCGATCGGGGTCGGCGGGCGGGTCGACCCGCACCCCGGTGGGCGATCAGTCGAGCACCATCCGGGCGTGGGCCACCACGTTGTCGACGGTGATCCCGAAGCGCTCGAGTACCTCGGCGCCCGGCGCGCTGGCCCCGAAGTGGTCGAAGCCCACCGATGCGTCGGCCCATGCCGACCAGCCGAAGGTGGACCCGGCTTCGACGGAGACCCGGGGGACGTCGACGCCCATGACCGACACCTGGTACTCGTCGGTCTGCTCGGCGAAGAGCTCCCAGCTGGGCATCGACACGACCCGGGCGGTGACGCCGTCGCCGGCGAGCTGCTCGGCGGCTGCGACGCAGAGCTGGACCTCCGAGCCCGTCCCGATGAGGACGACGTCGGGGTCGGCGCCGGCGCCGAGGACGTAGGCGCCCCGCGCCACGGCGTCGTGGTCGCCGGTGCCCTCGAGGACGGGGAGGTTCTGACGGCTCAGCACGAGGGCGGTCGGCCCGTCGCGCTCGATGGCCACCCGCCAGGCGGCCGCGGTCTCGTTGGCGTCGGCGGGGCGGATGACCCGCAGGTTGGGCATCGCCCGCAACGAGGCGAGGTGCTCGACGGGCTGGTGGGTGGGGCCGTCCTCGCCCAGGCCGACCGAGTCGTGCGTCCACGAGTAGACGACCTTCAGCTCGCTCAACGCGGCGAGACGGACCGACGGGCGCATGTAGTCGGAGAAGACGAAGAAGGTGCCGCCGAACGGGATCACGCCGCCGTGGGCGGCCATCCCGTTCATGATCCCTCCCATGGCGTGCTCGCGGATCCCGAAGTGGATCTGCCGGCCGCGGCGGTCGGACACGGAGAACGCCTCGGCGCCGTCGATCTCCACGCCGGTGTTGCCGGTGAGGTCCGCCCCTCCGCCGAGGAGGCCGGGAACGACCGGCAGGAGCGCGTTCATGGCCTTCTTCCCGGCGTTGCGGGTGGCGACCTTCTCGCCGACCTCCCAGGTGGGGAGGGCGGACTCCCATCCGGGCAGCCCGGTGGCGGCGAGGGCGGCGTCGAGCTCGGCCCGGTCGCGGGTCCATTCGCGGTGCAGCTGCTCCCACGCCTCACGGGCCTCGCGCCCCCGCGTGCCCGCGGCGCGCATGTGGTCGAGCACGTCCTCGGGGACCCAGAAGTCCTCGTCGGGCACGCCCATGAGGGCCTTGGTGGCGCGGATCTCCTCGGTGCCGAGGGGGCTCCCGTGCGCGGCGGCGGTGTCGGTGAACTTCGGCGACGGGTAGCCGATGTGGCTCCGCAGCACGACGAGCGACGGGCGGTCGTCGACGTCCATGGCGCGACGGACGGCCGCCTCGAGGGCGTCGACGTCCTCGCCGATCTCCCCGACGTTCTCCACGTGCCACCCGTAGGCCGAGAAGCGGGCCGGGGCGTCGTCGCTGAGGGCCAGCTCCGTCGGGCCGTCGATGGAGATGTGGTTGTCGTCGTAGACCATCACGAGCTTGCCGAGGCCGAGGTGGCCGGCCAGGGAGCACGCCTCGTGGCTGATGCCCTCCTCGAGGTCCCCGTCCCCGCAGAACGCGAAGGTGTGGTGGTCGAAGAGCTGAGGGCCGAAGCGGGCGCGCAGCCAGTGCTCGGCGAGTGCCATGCCGACGGCGTTGGCGACACCCTGGCCGAGGGGCCCGGTGGTCACCTCGATGCCCGTGGTGTGGTGGACCTCGGGGTGTCCGGGCGTCGGTGACTGCCACTGCCGGAAGTCCTCGATGTCGGAGAGGGTGAGACCGAACCCGGTCAGGTAGAGCATCGAGTACTGCAGGATCGACGCGTGGCCGTTCGACAGGACGAAGCGGTCGCGGTTGGGCCAGTGGGGAGCGGTGGCGTCGTAGCGCATGATCCGCGTCCACAGCGCGTACGCCAGGGGAGCGAGGGCCATGGCGGTGCCCGGATGTCCCGAGTTCGCCTTCTGGGGGGCGTCCATGGCCAGGCCACGGATCACGTCGATGGTGCGGGACTGCAGCTCGTGGTCGGTCACGGATCCTCCTCGCGGACGGCCGCACACTAGTGGTCGGCTCCGCCCGCCCGGTCTGGGTGGCCGAGCCCTCCGGCGCGGGTTCGCCGGGGTTCGACCGGGTCAGCTCAGTCGAAGAGGGCGATGCAGGCCGTGAACCCGTGGAGGTGGCTCCGCGCCCCGACCGGGCCGATCTCGCCGGCGCAGAACATCCCGGCCACGGCCGTCGTCCCGAGGGCCTCCGAGACCACCTCGGCGTCGTGGTGGGCCCGCCCGAAGAACCGCTCGCCGCGACCGTTGCAGGTGAACACGAGCGCCCCGGCGGCCTCGTGCGGGTCGAGTAGGACCCGCAGGTCCACGTCGGCCGACGCGGCGTCGCGAACCTGGAGCTGCACGGTGTCGCCGGCCGCCACCTCGTCGCCGACGGCCACGGCGCCGGTCGAGGGGTCCGCCCCGAGCACGTTGCGGACGAGGAAGTCGCCCCGGTCGAGGTCGACCTTGTGCTCGTCGACCACCCGACCCAGGTGGAGTCCGGCGGACGCCATCCTGCGCTGGTCGTCGTCGAGGCCGTCGATGACCTCCCTGATGCGCTCGAGCGCCGGGCGACCGGCGATCTCGTGGATCATCGACCCTTCGGCACGCGTGACGGTGTACGGGTCGCCGACCGGCGCGCAGCCCTGGCTGACCACGGTCCGCACCGGCCGGTGGGCCGGGAGCAGCACTCCGACCGCTCCCCGGTCCCGGATCCGGCCGTCGAGGACGAGGCGATTCCCCCCCGGGCCCGCCCCCGCCGAGGCCATGCCCCCGACGACGTCCAGCCCCGGGTGGTCGGTCGCCAACCGCGACAGGAGGACGTCGACGGGGAACGACGCCGGATCGGCCAGGAGCAGCAGGGTGCCGGCGGCGGCGAGTTCGTCGTCCGCCACCCCGTCGATCCGCACCTCTCCGTCGACGGCCCTCGCGTCGAGGGCGACGGGCGTCACCGGTCCCGTGTGGCCCGCCCACAGCGACACGGCGGCGACGTCCTCGGCCTCCTCCCGTCCGGCGAGCACGGACACGGCGGTCGCGGCGAGGAGCACGTCGGGCGCCAGGGTGGCACGCACGGCGGCGGCGATGTCCTCGAGGGCACCCAGGTGCGGACGGGTCACGAACAGCACCGCGAGATCGGGTGGCCTCCCCCCGAGCCGGTCGAGGACCTCGCCCACGACCTCGCCGGTGGCGTGGGTGGCCAGAGGGTGCTCCGAGAGCGCCGCGGCGTAGGGCACGTCGGCGCTCAGTCGGGGACGGGGGCCAGCAACGTGTACGGCACGACCGTCACGGGACCGAGGTCGACCCGGCAGTGGGCCTCGACGGTGCCGTAGTCGGCGAAGGCCAGCTCGGCACGGACCAGGCGGTAGTTGAACTTCCCGGGCTCGACCTGCAGCGGCTGCACGTTGCGGGCCACCTGTTCGCCGTCGCGCCGGTACGTGACCTCGAGGGCGGCGCTCGGCTTTCCGTCCTCGGGGTTGTGCACGATCACGCAGAGGTGGGGCTCCACGGTGACGGGCACGGCCGACGGCGCCGCGGCGGAGAACTGGACGCCGGTGAGGTCGATGCGGGTCGAGGGCCCGGCGACCTGGCGCAGGTCGATGCCCTCGATGAACAGGGCGGCGAGGATGTTCATGACGCCGACACTAGGGGCGCGGCGCGGGGTCGCCCGGTCGGCGGGGGGCGACGTCCCCGCGCCCGGCACGGCGATCGTCCCCGGGTCGGCGCCGAACGGACCGGTAGTGTGCCCGGATGGCCGTCAGCGAGGGAACCCTCTCCACCCGCGACGCCATCCTCGAGGAGGCGCAGCGCTGCTTCGCCACCGCCGGCTACGACGGCACGTCGCTGAACGACATCGCCGAGGCGGTCGGCATCCGCCGGTCGAGCGTCCTGCACCACTTCGCGTCGAAGGACGCCATCTACCGGGAGGTCTTCGAGAAGGCGCTCGGCGAGTGGCTCGTCCGCGTGTCGACGGCGACGGCCAGCCCGGTCGAGGGATGGCCGAAGGTCGACGAGGTGCTCACCGCCGGCTTCCAGTTCTTCATGGAGAACGCCGAGTTCGTCCGCATCGTGCGTCGCGAGGCGCTCGACGGCGCCAACCGTCACGGGATCGACCTCGGGGTCTCGTTGCGACCCCTGTTCGAGCAGGCGGTGGCCTATTTCGAGACCGAGATGGCCGCCGGTCGCTTCCGTCCGTTCGACGCCGAGCAGCTGCTGCTCACCGGCTACGGCGCGCTCCTCAGCTACTTCTCCGACCTGCCGTTCATCGAGGGGCTCCTCGGCCGTGACCCGCTGGCCGCCGATGCGCTCGAGGCCCGCCTCGAGCACCTGCGCTCCTTCTTCCGGGCCGCCCTGGAGATCTGAGCCCCGCCGCTGCGGGGCCGCGCCGCCGTTGAAGGGCTCGCCCGCCCTAGCCTCGTCCGACGTGCCGGTGTCCGCCCCCCGCTCCCGTCTCGTCACCACCCTCGTCCTCGCGCTGCTCCTGGCGCTCGCCGTGGGCCCCGTCCTGGTGCTCGTCGACCGCCCGGTCGCGGCCCAGAGCGACGAGGGGGACCCTCCGTCCGAGGCTGCGCCGCCGGGCGGCCCCGTCACCCCGGTCCTCTCCGCCCGCCGTGCCCCCGGGCTGTTGCAGGGCAGCATCGCCGACCCGGCCCTCGCTGCGGCGGTGCGCGGCACGATCGACCGCAACCCCGACACCTGGTGCCTCCTGGTCGAGGACGCCGGTCGGCCCGTGCTCTCCGTCAATCCCGACACGGCGCTGGCCCCGGCGTCGCTCACCAAGCTGCTCACCGGCACCGCCCTGCTCGAGCACTTCGGTCCCGACCACCGCCTGCGGACCACGATGGTCGCCGCCGGACCACCGGTGGACGGCGTCGTCGACGGCGACCTCCACCTCGTCGGCGGCGGTGACCCGCTGCTCACCACCCCGGGCTACGCGCAGAGCTTCGACGACCCGAACCAGCCGTACACCGACGCCAACGCTCTCGTCGACGCCCTCGTCGCCGCGGGCGTCACCGAGGTGCGCGGCGACGTCGTCGGCGACGACTCCCGCTACGACGCCGAGCGCTGGGTCGCCACCTGGCCCACCCGCTACCAGAGCGAACCGTCGATCGGACCGATCAGCGCCCTGGCGGTCAACGACGGCTTCACGGGCTACACGTCGACGCCCGACCGCTCGAACGCGTCGCGACGGGCCGGTGATCCCCCTGCGCTGGCGGCCCAGACCCTCGTCACCCTGATGGAGGCGCGGGGCATCGCCGTGGGAGGCAGCGGGTCGGCGGGCAGCGCACCGGCCGGGGCGACCGAGGTCGCCGGCCTCGACAGCGCGCCGATGCGCGAGATGGTCGGGGAGATGGTGCTCGCCTCCGACAACAACACCGCCGAGATGCTCGTCAAGGAGCTCGGGCTCTCGACGTCCGGGCAGGGGACCACGGCTGCCGGGCTGGCCGCCGTCGGCGAGATCCTGGGGCGGCTCGGGCTGGTGGCCGAAGGGGCGGCCCTCCGCGACGGTTCGGGCCTCGACCCCGAGACCAGGGTCACGTGCTCGATGATCCGCGACGCCCTGGCGCGGGCCGGACGCGCGGGGGACCTCGCCGCAGGGCTGGCCGTCGGCGGCGAGACCGGCACGCTGCGCAAGCGGATGGGCGGCTCGTCGGCCACCGGCCGGGTGGTCGCCAAGACCGGCACCCTGAACTCCGTCAACGCTCTCGCCGGATGGGCCGACACCATCCCCGGGGCGACGATCGGCTTCGTGGGCATCGGCAACGGCACCGACTCCCGGGGCACCGCCGCCGCCGATGCCTTCGCCGAGGCGCTCGTCACCTACCCGCAGGGCCCTCCGCTCGACGTCCTGGGGCCCCGCTGAGGCGACGACCGGTCGCTCCGACCCGGTCGGCCCGGCGGTCCGCACCTACGGTGGCCCGATGGCGTTGCTGCCGATGGTCCCCCTCGGGTCCGTGCTCGTCCCGGGCATGGTGCTGCCGCTCCACGTCTTCGAGGCTCGGTACCGCGCCCTCGTCACCGACTGCCTCGCCGGTGACGCCGAGTTCGGCGTGGTGTTGATCGAGCGGGGCAGCGAGGTCGGCGGCGGCGAGCTGCGCCGTGACGTCGGGACGGTGGCCCGCATCCTCGAGGCGGTGCACTTCGACGACGGACGCTGGGGGCTCGGGTGCGTGGGCGTGCGCCGGATCAGGGTGGAGCACTGGCTGCCCGACGACCCCTATCCGCGCGCCGAGGTGGTCGACTGGGAGGACGAGGCCGCCGAGGCGGACGTGGGGGAGCGGTTGGCGGCCGTGACGGCGAGCCTGCGGCAGGTGCTCGCCGCGGCCGCCGAGCTGGGCGAGCCGGTTGCCCCGGCGACCGTCGAGCTCTCCGACGACCCGGTCCTGGCCAGCTACCAGGCCACGGCGGTCGCGCCCTTCGGCCCCGTGGACGTGCACGCCCTCCTCGTGGAGCCGGGCCCCGACTCCCGACTGGCGAGGTTGGCGGCGATGCTCGACGAGGAGGCCGAGTTCCTCGCCCGTCGTCTGGCCATGTCCGCCGAGACGTTCGACCCCGAGGACGGCGGCGCCGGCGACGGCTGAGCGTGGCGGGGCTGCGTCGTCGTCGAGCGACGGGGGCCCGGTGGGTAGGGTGGCCGGGTTCGCCTCGTCGACCGACCGGAGAGCTGCGCACATGACACCGGTGCCCGAGACCGTCCAGGACCTGAAGGACCTGCTCGTCGCCTACGCCAAGCAGGAGACGGTCGATCCGCTGCGCAACCTGGGTCGGTTCCTCGGCTACGGGATCGGCGCCGCGGTGCTCTTCGGCCTCGGGACGCTGTTCCTGTCCCTCTCGGTGCTGCGGGCGCTGCAGACGTTGACCGGCGACGTGTTCGACGGCTTCTGGTCCTTCGTCCCGTACCTCGTCGTGCTGCTCGGGCTCGTGGCGGTCGGCGCCCTCGTCGTCTCCCGGATCGCCAAGGGGGGCCTCGGCACCCCCGTCGACAACGCCCCCCGGGAGACCCCGTGACCACCACCTCGACCCCCATCACCCGCGACGACATCGAGGCCAAGTTCCGCGACATCCAGAGCGAGGTCGACTCGATCGAGGACGACGTCCGCGACTACGTGGGGATCGCGCTCGCCGCCGTCGCGGTCACCATCGTCGTGGTCGCGTTCGCCCTCGGCAGCCGCCGTGGTCGCAAGCGGCGCACCGTCGTCGAGATCAGGCGGATCTGATGGGCGTGCTCGACAGCGCTCGCCGCATCGGGCTCTCGCGAGGGGTCTTCGGCGACAGCAGACCCTGGTTGGTCATCGGGGGCATCGCCTGGGGCATCCGGGCCGTGCAGTGGGCGTTGAAGCCGCCGCCCCAGGTCGTCGTGCGCGAGGTCCTCGAGCCGGGTCAGACCATCGTGATCGAGCACGGAGGCTCTCTTCCCGGCCGGCGGGAGCGGCGCCGCGCCGCGAAGGCGCAACGGCGCCTCGACCGGTCGGTCGGCTGACCGCCCCGGTCGTCGGCGCACCCTCCACCCGGAGGTCGAGTCCACGGACCGCCCCCGGCCTGCGATCATGTCGGGGTGAAGGTGCTGCTGCGCAACCCCCGACGAGAGGTCGACGTCGACGGCCCGATCACCGTCGTCAACCTCCTCGCCCGCTTCGATCTGAACCGCGAGTCGGTGCTGGTCGTGATGGACGGTGAGCTGGTGGCCGGCGACGCCACCCTGGCCGACGATGCCTCCGTCGAGATCCGGCCGGTCATCTCGGGGGGCCAGGCGTGAAGTGCGTGACCTGCCGGGAACCGGCGATCATCGACATCCGTCGGCACAACGCCAACTTCTGCGCCGAGCACTTCCTCGAGCAGTGTCGGCGCCAGGTCACCAAGGCCATCGAGGAGTTCGGGATGATCGAGCCCGGCGACCGTGTGCTGGTCGCCGTCTCCGGTGGCAAGGACTCCCTCGCCGTGTGGGACCTCCTCCACGAGCTCGGCCACTCGGCGGACGGCCTCTACGTGGGCCTCGGGATCGGCGAGTACAGCGACGTGTCCGGTGAGCACGCTCGCCGCTTCGCCTGCGAGCGGGGGCTCCGCCTCATCGAGGTCGACCTCCGCGACACCTACGGCTACGACATCCCCGAGGGCTCCCGTGCGGCGCGGCGTGCTCCGTGCTCCGCCTGCGGTCTCTCCAAACGCCACGTCTTCGACGCAGCCGCCCTCGACGGGGGCTACGACGTGCTGGTGACGGGCCACAACCTCGACGACGAGGCGGCGGTGCTGTTCGGCAACACGTTGCACTGGCAGACCGAGTACCTCGGTCGCCAGCACCCCGTGCTGCCCGCCCGAGACGGGTTCCCGAAGAAGGTCAAGCCGCTGGTCCGGCTCACCGAGCGCGAGTCGGCGGCCTACTGCATCGTGCGGGGCATCGACTACCTCGTCGACGAGTGCCCGATGTCGGTCGGCAACCGTCACCTCGTGTACAAGGAGGCCCTGAACGACATCGAGCGGGCGTCACCCGGTGCCAAGCACGCCTTCTACTTCGGCTTCCTGGCCCGGGCCTCCGAGCGCTTCGTCCCCGAGGCCGAGGAGGATCGCCTCGACCTGGCGGCCTGCATGTCGTGCGGGGCGCCCACCACGACCGAGACCTGCGCGTTCTGCCGTCTCGTCGAGAAGGCCGGTGGGCACCTCCCCGACGCGGCACCCGGCAGGCCGGTGCCCGTCCGGCTCGGCCGGGCGCCCTCGGGGTCCGACCGGTGACCCGGCCCTTCGAGGTCGGCGACCGCGTCCTGTTGATCGACCAGAAGAAGCGGCGCTACCTGATCGTGCTCAAGCCGGCCGGGGAGTTCCACTCCCACGCCGGCATCGTCGGCCACGACTCGCTGATCGGGCAGCCCGAGGGCACCACGGTGCGCTCCACCCGCACGCAGTCGTACCTCGCGATCCGACCCACCCTGTCGGACTTCGTGTTGAAGATGCCCCGTGGCGCCCAGGTGATCTACCCCAAGGACCTGGGGCCGATCCTGATGCTCGCCGACCTCTTCCCGGGGGCCAGGGTGCTCGAGTCGGGGCTCGGCTCGGGTGCGTTGTCGATGGCGATGCTGCGCGCCGGCGCCGACATCGTCGGCTACGAGCTCCGTGAGGACTTCGCCGAACGGGCCCGGGCGAACGTCTCGTCATTCCTCGGCGACGAGGCCATGAGCCGCTACCGGGTCGAGCTGCGCGACTGCTACGAGGGGATCGACGAGACGGACCTCGACCGGGTCGTGCTCGACCTCCCGGAGCCCTGGCAGGTGGTGCCCCACGCCGAGAAGGCGCTGCACCCCGGAGGGATCCTCCTCGCGTACACCCCGAGCATCGTGCAGGTGATGCAGCTCCGGGACGCCCTGGAGCACAGCGCCTTCGACCTCGCCGAGACCGTCGAGGTGCTCAACCGCACCTGGCACGTCGAGGGGCAGGCCGTCCGGCCCGACCATCGCATGGTGGCCCACACCGGGTTCCTGACCCACGCCCGGCTGCTCCAGGTGTGAGGCACCACCGCGCCCCGGGCCCGCGTTGAGCTGGCTCGACGTCATCCTCGTGGTCCTGGCGGTGGCGGCCGCCGTCGGTGGCTACCGCCTCGGGTTCGTGACCCGCGTCCTCTCGTGGATCGGTCTCGGCCTCGGGCTGGTCATCGCCGTGCGGTTGGCTCCTCCTCTCCTCGACCGCATGGCGGGCACGCGGCCGGCGGTCACGCTGGCGGTGGTCGTGTGCCTGCTGGTCGTCGGGGCCTCCCTCGGACAGGCGCTCGGCTTCCTGATCGGCGGTCGCCTCCGGCCCCGGCGCACCGACGGCGTCGGCGGCCGGGTCGACGGGGGGTTCGGTGCCCTGGCCGGCCTCGCCGGGTTGGTGGCCGTCGTCTGGCTCCTCCTCCCGGTGCTGGCCGTCGGCCCGACGTGGATCGCACGCCCCGTCACCACGTCCCTGGCCGCCCGGACGATCGACGAGCACCTCCCGCCGGCCCCCGATGCGATGGAGGCGCTGCGGGACCTCGTCGGCGACGATCCGTTCCCGGACGTCTTCGACGCCCTGCGGGCCACACCCGATCTCGGTCCGCCCCCGCCCGGATCGGGCCTCTCCGCGGCGACGAGCGACGAGGTGGCGCGTTCGGTGGTGAAGGTCGAGGGGACGGCCTGTGACCGGATCCAGGACGGCAGCGGCTGGGTGGTCGCGCCGGGTCGGGTGGTGACGAACGCCCACGTGGTCGCCGGGGAGACCGAGACCGAGGTCGTCCGCGACGACGGGCGACGCCTCGACGCCACGCTGGTCGCCTTCGATCCCGACCGCGATCTCGCCGTGCTCGACGTCGATGACCTCGACCGGCCGGCGCTCCCGGTGACGAACGAGGTGGCACCGGCGGGCACCATCGGCGGGGTGTTCGGCCACCCGGGGGGCGAGCCGTTGCGGATCGCCCCCTTCGAGGTCGCCCGCCCGTTGCAGGCCACCGGGCGTGACATCTACGACGACGTCACCACCCGGCGCGACGTGCTCGAGCTGGCGGCCGCGCTGCGACCGGGTGACTCGGGGTCGGCGCTGGTCGACCCGGGCGGTCGGGTGGTGGGGGTCGCCTTCGCGATCGCCCGCGACCGGTCGGAGGTCGCCTACGCGCTGGCCACCACGGAGCTGGCGGCGGTGCTCGAGGCGGCGGCGGCCGGGACCGAGGTGTCGGCCGGGGCGTGCCTGGGCTGAACGCGCAACGGGGGAGCCGGTGGCTCCCCCGTTCACGGGTGACGGTGTCGGGACCCGGGGGCCGGGGCCCCGTGGGTCACTCGACCTCGATGAAGATGCACTCGCCGGGGCACTCCTCGGCGGATTCGATGACGGCGTCGAGCTGGCCCTCGGGGATGTTGGCGAGGCCGGCGGCCCCACCCGGGTCGGAGAAGACCTTGTCGCCCTCGCGGACGTAGGCCAACCCGTCGTCGAGCAGGGTGAACACGTCAGGGGCGATCTCTTCGCAGAGACCGTCTCCGGTGCAGAGATCCTGGTCGATCCAGACCTTCATTCGCCGTTACCTCTTCGTGCGGGGAGTGGGACGGGAGCTGATCGTGGTCGATCCGGCGCCTGGGCGCCACCATAGCGCACCCGCCCCGGGTTTCCCCGGCACATTCGGGAGAAACTCCCGAACGGGGGAGCCCCGCCGGTCGTCGGACCACCCCATCGCCCGCCCGCGGGAGGGCCACGAATCGCCCGCAGGAGACCCGCGGCCAGGCCATGTCACCGCCATGTGAACCTTCGTCCCCGCTCCGCCGATCCGCCGAGGGCGCGGGATAGGGTCGCTTCTCGACGCCGTACCCGAGGAGGTGGGCCGTGCCCGCACCTGACGACGACACCCGCGCCGCACGCGAGCTGGCCGATGTGCACGACCAGATCGCCGCGCTGGAGGAGGAGGTGGTGTCGCTGCGTCGCCGCCTCCAGGACGCCCCCAAGCGGGTCCGCACGCTGGAGGAGCGCCTCCTCGAGACCAAGGGCCAGCTGTCCCAGGCGGTGAGCCAGAACGAGAAGCTCACCTACACCCTTCGAGAGGCCCGCGAGCACATCGCGGCCCTCCGCGAGGAGGTCGAGAAGCTCACGCAGCCGCCGTCGGCCTACGGCACCTTCCTCGGCCGCAACGACGACGGCACGATCGACGTGTTCTCGGGGGGCCGCAAGATGCGGGTGGCGCTGCACCCCGTGCTCGACGCCGACGAGCTCGCCCGCGGCGCGGAGGTCGTGCTGAACGAGTCGCTGAACGTGGTGCTCGCCCGGGCCCCGGAGCGCACGGGGGAGGTCGTCACCTTCAAGGAGCTCCTCGCCGACGGTCGACGGGCGATGATCCTCGGCCGTGCCGACGAGGAGCAGGTCGTCGAGCTCTCCGCCGACCTGGCCGACGTCAAGCTGCGGGCCGGCGACTCGGTGCTGCTCGATCCGCGGGCCGCGCTCCTCCTGGAGAAGCTGCCCCGCCCCGAGGTCGAGGAGCTCGTCCTCGAGGAGGTGCCCGACGTCTCCTACGCCGACGTCGGCGGTCTCGACGGCCAGATCGACCAGATCATGGATGCCGTCGAGCTCCCCTTCCTGCACCAGGACCTCTTCGCCGAGCACAAGCTCCCCGCCCCGAAGGGCATCCTGCTCTACGGCCCCCCGGGCTGCGGCAAGACCCTCATCGCCAAGGCGGTCGCCAACTCCCTCGCCAAGAAGGTGGCCGAGCTCGCCGGCACCCAGGACGCGAGGAGCTACTTCCTCAACATCAAGGGGCCGGAGCTGCTCAACAAGTACGTCGGCGAGACCGAGCGCCAGATCCGCCTGGTGTTCGAGCGGGCGCGCGAGAAGAGCGAGGAGGGCTGGCCGGTCATCGTCTTCTTCGACGAGATGGACTCGCTCTTCCGCACCCGGGGGACCGGCATCAGCTCCGACATGGAGTCGACGATCGTCCCGCAGCTCCTCGCCGAGATCGACGGCGTCGAGACGCTCAAGAACGTGATCGTGATCGGGGCGTCCAACCGTGAGGACCTGATCGACCCGGCCATCCTGCGACCGGGTCGCCTCGACGTGAAGATCAAGATCGAACGACCCGACGAGACGGCCGCGGCGCAGATCTTCGCCCGGTACCTGACCAGCGATCTCCCCCTCGACGCCCTCGAGGTGGAGAGCCTCGGCGGCGGCGACCCCGAGAAGGCCGTCAGGGCGATGATCGAGACGACGGTGGTCGAGATGTACCGCGAGGACGAGGCCAACCAGTTCCTGGAGGTCACCTACCAGAACGGTGACAAGGAGATCATGTACTTCAAGGACTTCTCGTCCGGAGCCATGATCGAGAACATCGTCCGGAGGGCCAAGAAGCTCGCCATCAAGCGATTCCTGGCCGAGGGCTCCCGCGGGATCCGGGTCGACGACGTGATCGAGTCGATCCACCAGGAGTACAAGGAGCACGAGGACCTCCCGAACACCACGAACCCCGACGACTGGGCGAAGATCTCGGGCAAGAAGGGGGAGCGGATCGTCTACATCCGCACCCTCGTCAAGCAGCCCGACGCCGACCCCCGCGGAGGTCGGAGCATCGAGCGGATCGCCACCGGCCAGTACCTCTGAGGCGACCGTGGCCATCGCCAAGATCTGCGGCATCGAAACGGAGTACGGCATCGTCCTGCGCGGTGTGGAGGACCCGAACCCCATCGCCGCCTCCTCGGTGCTCATCACCGCCTACCTCCAGGAGACCGCTGCCGCCGCCGGTCGTCCCGGAGCCGCGCCGAAGGTGGGGTGGGACTTCGAGGACGAACAGCCCGGCACCGACGCGCGCGGGTGGTCCCCGCTCGGGGCCGCGGCCCCCGAGGTCGAGACCCATCTGGTGAACGCCGTCCTGACCAACGGCGCCCGCTACTACGTGGACCACGCCCACCCGGAGTGCTCCACACCCGAGTGCGCCGACGCCCGCTCGGTCGTGGTGTTCGACCGGGCCGCCGAGAGGATCCTGCAGGTCTCGATGGAGGCCGCCAACCGGGTGCTGCCGGCGGGCCAGGAGATCGTGATCTACAAGAACAACTCCGACGGCAAGGGCAACTCCTACGGCTGCCACGAGAACTACCTGATGGACCGGGACGTGCCGTTCGGTCGCATCGTCGCCCACGCCACCCCGCACTTCATCACCCGTCAGATCTTCACCGGGGCCGGGAAGGTGGGGTGCGAGGCCGACGTCGCTCCCGAGGAGGTGCCCTTCCAGGTCAGCCAACGCGCCGACTTCTTCGAGGAGGAGGTCGGCCTGGAGACCACCCTGAAGCGCCCGATCATCAACACCCGCGACGAGCCCCACGCCGACGCCACCAAGTACCGCCGGCTGCACGTGATCATCGGCGACGCCAACCTCTCGGAGGTGGCGACCTTCCTGAAGGTGGGGACCACCGCGCTGGTGCTCGCCATGATCGAGGACGACTTCCTGCCGCGGCAGTTCGCCTTCGCCGCACCCGTCCCCACGCTGCGTGCCGTCAGCTACGACCTGTCGCTACGGGCGCCGCTGGCGCTGGCCGACGGGTCCACCGTGACCGCCCTCGACGTCCAGTGGGAGCTGCTCACCCGGGCCCGCAAGTACGCCGACGAGGTCGGGCTCGAGCCGGTCGGGGAGGCCGTGGGGACCGAGGTCCTGCGCCGCTGGGAGGCGGTGCTGACCGGCCTGGAGCGTGATCCGATGGCGCTCGCCGACCAGCTCGACTGGGTTGCCAAGTACCGGCTGATCGACGGCTACCGGCAACGTCACGACCTGGCGTGGGGCGACGCCCGCCTGGCTGCGCTCGACCTCCAGTACCACGACCTGCGCCCGTCCCGGTCCTTGGCGTCGCGGGTCGGGCTCGAGCGCCTCACGGCCGATGACGAGGTGGAACGGGCCATGTCGACCCCGCCCGACGACACACGGGCGTACTTCCGCGGGCGGTGCCTCCAGAAGTTCCCGGACGACATCGTCGCCGCCAACTGGGACTCGCTGGTCTTCGACACCGGCATCGAGCCCCTGCGCCGTGTCCCGATGATGGAACCCTCCCGCGGAACCGAGGCCCACGTGGGTAGGTTGATCCAGGAGAGCGAGACGTCCGCCGAGCTCCTCGAGCGGCTGGGCTCCTGACCCGACGAGCAGTGCCCGACGAGCAGTGGAGGAACCACAGGTCCATGGCCGAGCGTGAGCAGATCCGCAAGCCGAGCACCGAGCGCTCCGACGACGAGGTCGACGAGGTCCCGGTCGGCTCCGAGAAGGGCGACCAGCTCAAGGCGGAGCTGGACGACCTCCTCGACGAGATCGACGAGGTCCTCGAGACCAACGCCGAGGACTTCGTCCGCAACTTCGTCCAGAAGGGCGGCCAGTAGGCCGATGGGCACTCGGGCGCCGTCCGCCGTGGCGCGCCCCGCGCCCGACGCGACCGGACCGGGTCGAGCCGGCCCAGGGGTATCGTCCGCCCCGTGAGCATGTCCCTCTTCCCCCCCTCCGACGACCCGGGTCCGGACTTCGGGGCGCTGCTGCGTCGTGCCGGGTTGACGCCGGAACCGCCGGCCGTCGACGTCGCCTCGCGTCACGCCGTGACCCACGCCACCACGGTGGTCGCCATCCGCTTCAGCGACGGGGTGGTCATGGCCGGTGACCGCCGGGCCACCTCCGGCAACCTGATCTCGCACCGGGCCATCGAGAAGGTCTTCCCCGCCGACCGCCACAGCGGGGTGGCGATCGCCGGTGCCGCCGGACCGGCGATGGAGATGGTGAAGCTCTTCCAGCTCCAGCTCGAGCACTACGAGAAGGTCGAGGGCAGCGCTCTCAGCCTCGAGGGCAAGGCCAACCAGCTCGGCCAGATGGTGCGGGGCAACCTCGGTGCGGCGATGCAGGGCCTGGCGGTCGTGCCGCTCTTCGCCGGCTACGACGTGCGTCGGGGGATGGGGCGGCTCTTCCAGTACGACGTCACCGGCGGGCGTTACGAGGAGTCGAACTTCGCCGCCACGGGCTCAGGGAGCCTGCACGCCGGGACGGTCGTGAAGATCGGGTTCCGCGAGGGCCTCGACCGGGGCCAGGCGCTCGACCTGGCGGTGACGGCGCTGTTCCAGGCCGCGGACGACGATTCCGCAACCGGCGGGCCCGACCTCGTCCGCGGCATCTACCCGAGCGTCGCCACGATCACCGCGTCGGGGTTCGAGAAGGTGCCCGAGCCCGAGATCGCCGACCGCTTCGGCGAGCTGATCGAGGTGCTGGCGGCCCGGGAGCCCGCCATACCCGGTCGGCTCCCCGAGACCGCGACCGACACCCCGGGGGTGCAGCGATGAGCATGCCGTTCTACGTCGCCCCCGAGCAGGTGATGAAGGACCGTGCCGACTACGCCCGCAAGGGCATCGCCCGTGGTCGGTCGCTGGTGGCGGTGGTGTCCGACGACGGCATCGTGGTCGCCGCCGAGAACCCGTCGTCCACGCTGCGCAAGGTCAGCGAGATCTACGACCGCATCGCCTTCGCCGGGGTCGGCAAGTACAACGAGTTCGACCAGCTCCGCATCGCCGGCGTCCGCGCCGCCGACCTCAAGGGGTACTCCTACAGCCGGGAGGACGTGGACGCCCGCAGCCTGGCCAACAACTACGCATCGATCCTCGGTCAGGTCTTCACCCACGAGATGAAGCCGATGGAGGTGGAGATCCTCGTCGCCGAGGTGGGGGCCACCCCCGGGCTGGACCAGCTCTTCCACATCCTCTACGACGGCACCGTGATGGACGAATCGCAGTTCACCGTCCTCGGGGGCGAGGCCGAGGCCATCGCCGCCCGCCTCGCCGAGACCTGGACCGCGGGCGCCGACCTCGGCACGGCGCTGCGCATCGCGGTGGCTGCCCTCGCCGGGCCCGACCGCGTCCTCGACCCCGCCGAGCTGGAGGCGGCCGTGCTCGAGCGCACCGACCGCCGACGGGCCTTCCGCCGCCTCGAGGGCGACGAGCTCGCCGGTCTCCTGGGGTCCGGTCCCGTCGACGACGAGCCGGCCGACGACGAGCCCGCCGACGCCGACTGACCGGCACAGCGCCCTGGCGCCGGGCCCGAGGAGCCCGGCGATAGCGTGCCGTCATGGAGCGGCGGATCTTCGGACTCGAGAACGAGTACGGCGTCACGTGCACGCTCCGGGGGCAGCGCCGCCTGAGCCCCGACGAGGTGGCCCGCTACCTCTTCCGTCGCGTCGTGTCGTGGGGTCGCAGCTCGAACGTCTTCCTCGGCAACGGCGCCCGCCTCTACCTCGACGTGGGCTCCCACCCCGAGTACGCCACCCCGGAGTGCGACTCCGTGCACGACCTGGTGGTGCACGACAAGGCCGGTGAGCGCATCCTCGAGCAGCTCCTCACCAGCGCCGAGCAGCGCCTCGCCGAGGAGGGGATCAAGGGCGTCATCTACCTCTTCAAGAACAACACCGACTCGGCCGGCAACTCCTACGGGTGCCACGAGAACTACCTGACGAGCCGGCGTGACGACTTCACCCACTACGCCGACGTCCTCATCCCGTTCCTGGTGTCCCGACAGATCTACGCGGGCGCGGGCAAGGTCCTCCAGACCGCCCGGGGGGCCACGTTCTGCATCTCCCAGCGCGCCGAGCACATCTGGGAGGGCGTCTCCTCGGCCACCACCCGCAGCCGGCCGATCATCAACACCCGCGACGAGCCCCATGCCGACGCCGAGCGCTACCGCCGCCTCCACGTGATCGTCGGTGACTCGAACATGAGCGAGCACGCCACCTTCTTGAAGGTCGGCGCCACGAGCATCCTGTTGCGGATGCTCGAGGAGCCCAACGTGGTGCTGCGCGACATGACCCTCGAGAACCCGATCCGGGCCATCCGCGAGATCAGCAACGACATCACCTGCACCCGCAAGGTCCGCCTCGCCAACGGTCGGGAGGCGAGCGCCCTCGAGATCCAGTCCGAGTACCTCGAGCGGGCCCTCAAGTACTCGGAGCGTCGCGACCTCTCCCCGCTCGAGACCCGGGCCCTCGGCATGTGGGAGCAGGCGCTCACCCAGATCGAGAAGGACCCCCTCGGCCTCGACCGCGAGTCCGACTGGGTCATCAAGTACAAGCTGGTCGAGGCCTACCGGGCCAAGCACGACCTGCCCCTCAACCACCCCCGGGTGGCGCTCCTCGACCTGCAGTACCACGACATCAGCCGCGATCGCGGCCTGTTCTACAAGCTGCAGAACCGGGGTCTGGTCGAGCGGGTGTGCACCGACGAGGAGATCGACGTGGCCGTGGAGACGCCGCCGCAGACCACCCGCGCCCGCCTGCGCGGCGAGTTCATCCGCACCGCCAAGGAGCGCAAGCGCGACTACACGGTCGACTGGGTCCACCTGAAGCTGAACGACCAGGCGCAGCGCACCGTGCTGTGCAAGGACCCGTTCAAGAGCCACGACGAGCGCGTCGAGAAGCTCATCGCCTCGCTCTGACGACGTTCGATGGCCACCAGCGACAAGCTCGAGCGGATGATGAACCTGGCGGCGGCGCTGTTGAGCGCCGAACGGCCGCTCACCGCGGCACAGATCGCCGTCCGGGTGGCGGGCTACCCCGCGGACAAGGTGGCGTTCCGCAAGGCGTTCGAGCGGGACAAGGCCGAGCTGCGCGAGCTGGGCGTCCCCATCTCCATGGAGCCCCTCGGCGACACCTACCCGCCCGAGGACGGCTACCGCATCGACCGGGGGGCCTACGAGCTCCCGGATCCCGGCCTCGAACCCGACGAGCTCGCGGCGTTGAACCTGGCGCTGCGGGCGGTGCGCCTCGGCGACGGCCCCGACGCCCCGGACGGCACGGAGGCGCTCTGGAAGCTCGGGGGCGTGGTCCACCCCGACGCCGCCGCCGCGGTGGGCCCGGCGGGTCCCGCCACCACGACCCTCGCCTCGGTCCCGCTCGATCCGGCGCTCGTGCCCCTCTTCACCGCGGTGATGGAACGCCGCACCGTCTCGTTCGGCTACGACGCCGGCCGGGGCGAGCAGCGCCGCACCGTCGATCCCTGGCGCCTCGACAACCAGCGGGGGCGGTGGTACCTCACCGGGCACGACCACGACCGCGGCGAGGAGCGCAACTTCCGCCTCGACCGCCTGACGACCGAGGTGGAGCTCGGTGAGCCGGCGGACTTCGAGCGGCCGTTCGTGCCCGGACCCGGCTTCGGCCGGCCCTGGCAGTTCGACGAGGGGGAGCCGGTGATGGCCGAGCTGCTCGTCGACGCGGACCAGGTGCACCTCGCCCGCCTGCAGCTCGGCGAGGTGGAGACCGTCGACCACCCCGACGGTTCGGCCACCTTCACCGTGCCGGTCACGTCGTGGCCGGCCTTCCGGGGGTTCGTCGTGAGCTTCCTCGACAAGGCCGAGCTCGTCGGCCCCCCGGAGCTGCGGGAGGACCTCGTCGCGTGGGTGTCGGCGCTGGCGGCGGCCGAGTGAGCGCGAAGACGCCCCGGCTGACCGCCACCGAGCGGTTGCGGCGCATGCTGGCCATCGTCCCGTGGGTGGCGGCGCAGCCCGACGGGGCCACGATCGACGAGATCTGCGCTCGCTTCGACCTCGACCGCGCCCAGCTCCTCGAGAGCCTCGACACGGCCTTCATGGTCGGTCTCCACCCGTACACCCCGGACGCCCTCATCGACGTGCTGATCGAGGAGGACCGTGTGCAGATCCGGCTGCCCGACTTCTTCACCCGGCCGCTACGCCTCACCGCCGAGGAGACCCTGGCGTTGCTCGTGGCCGGGCGGTCGCTGGCGAACCTCGAGGGCGACGACGTGGACGGACCCTTGGTGAGGGGCCTGCGCAAGCTGTCGGCGACGGTGGGCACCGATCGGGCCGTCGACGTCGAGCTCGGTCAGGCCGCCGGCGCCCTCGTGCCCGTCATCCAGGGGGCGGTGGCCGATCGCCGGCGCGTCGCCCTCGACTACTACAGCTACGGGCGCGACGAGCTCACCCACCGGCGGATCGACCCATGGCGGCTCCACGCCGAGCAAGGGGCCTGGTACCTCGAGGCCTGGTGCCACTCCACCGGCGACGTGCGGGTCTTCCGCCTCGACCGCGTCGCCGACCTCGAGGTGCTCGAAGAGCACTTCGAGCCGCCCGACGAACCGGTCGGGCGCTCGATCTTCACGCCTGCAGCCGACGATCCCCGCGTGCGCCTCGACCTCGCCGCCGAGGCGCGGTGGGTCGCCGAGCAGTACCCGGTGGAGGAGCTGGAGGAACTGGACGGCGGCGCGATCCGGGTCACCCTGGCCGTCACGGCACGCCCCTGGCTGGAACGGCTGCTCCTGCGCCTCGGTCCGGCCGCCACGGTGGTGGACGCCCCGGACACCCTCGTCGGGGTGCGCCGCGACGCCGCCCGCCGGATCCTCCAGCGCTACGACGGGTAGCATCGACCACTCGTGCTCCCGTCGCCCGCCCCTGCGTCGCTCTCGTCGTGACCATCCCCGCCCCCGCTCCCGACGCCGCCGCCCCCGAGGGCGACGAGCCCCGGCCCCGCGGCCTCGCCCGCTACCTGGGGCCCGTCGGGGCGAACATCGTCGAGTGGATCGTGGTGGTGGCCGGGGCCGTCGCCCTGGCCCTGCTCATCAAGGCCTTCGTCCTCCAGGCGTTCTTCATCCCGTCGCTGTCGATGGCGCCGACCCTCGAGGTGGGGGACCGGGTCATGGTGAACAAGCTCGCCTACCGCGTCGGCGACGTCTCCCGCGGCGACATCGTCGTGTTCGAACGGCCTCCCTCGGAGTCGGCGAGCAACATCCCCGACCTCATCAAGCGGGTCGTGGGCCTCCCCGGCGAGTCGATCGTCATCGAGAACGACACGGTGTTCGTCGACGGCCAGCCCCTCGACGAGTCCTACCTCCCCGCCGGCACGGTGACCACCACGGCCACCGCCCCGCTGAAGTGCTCTCGTGCCGAGCCCTGCACCGTCCCCGAGGACCGGGTCTGGGTGATGGGCGACAACCGGACCGACTCGAAGGACAGCCGCTTCTTCGGACCGATCGAGGAGTCCTCCATCGTCGGGCGGGCCTTCGTGCTCGTCTGGCCGCTCAACCGGCTCTCGCTGCTCTGACCCGAGCGGTCCTCGCGACCGGGGCGCGTCAGGTCGGGTGGCGGCGGTCGATGCGGGCCATCATCCGGTCGACGTGGTCGCTGAAGACCCCGTCGATCCCGGTGTCGAGCAGGTTGTCGATGGTGCGGTCGAACTGCACGTCCCAGCCGAGGGCGAGGAGCTCGAAGCGGTGGACCATCGCCACCAGTCCCGCCGACCAGTCGGAGTGGTGCAGGTTGAGGGCGTCGACCCCCGTCGCCGAGAGTCGGGCCAGATGGCGCTCCGGGCCCCCCTCGAGGCGCGACGCCCGTGTGGAGTGCACGAGGCGCACCGAGGGGGACAGCTCGCGCCACGACGCCACCAGCTCCCGATCCGGGTGGCACAGCCACAGCCGGGCCTCGGCACCCACGTCGCGGGCGCAGGCCACGATCTCCGCGGCCGCCCGCTCGTCCTTGACGTCGAGGGAGAGCTCGAGGTCGGGGCCGCACGCCTCGTACAGGTCGGCGAGGGTCGGGATGTGGGGCGGGAGCTCGTCGCGGCGTGCCGTCCCGATGGGTCGCCTGCGCAACCGCCCCCCGATCACGCCGTCGTGGTCGAGCACCGCCTGACCGTCGGCGGTCAGCCAGACATCGCTCTCGAGACCGGTCGCTCCCAGGCGTGTGGCCAGGAGGAACGCGTCGATCGTGTTCTCCGGGGCGTGGGCGCTGGCCCCCCGGTGCGCGAAGCCGATCGGCGGCACGAGGACCGATCGCTGGCGGGGCATCGCCAGAGCTTGCCCGGCTCGCTTCCCGCAGGCCATTTCGCGGTGTCGGGATGTCTCAAGACCGGCGGCGGAGGGGCCGAGAATGATGGGGAGCAGCAGTGACCGAAGGCCTGAGGAGCTACCCGGACCATGGCGACCATCCGAGCGACGTGCCCGACCTGCGGCGATGTGGAGCTGACCACGGCGGACGTGTCCGTCTGGGTCAACGCCATCGACCACCGGGGCACCTACTCGTTCACCTGCCCGGGCTGCGTCGACCTCGTCGTGAAGCCCGCCGAGCCCCGCACCATCGACCTGCTGCTCGCCTCGGGGGTGGCCTACGAGCTGTCCGTGCCCGAGGTGTCCGCGGGCCCCGCCGACGCCGTCGGGCCGATCAGCAGCCGGGAGGTCGCCGGCTTCTCGGAGCTGCTCAGCGACGACGCCCAGGTCTGGGCGGCGTTCGAGGCCGCCGAGTCACCCCCGCACGACCGGGGCTGACCGGTGGCGGGGACCGCCGCACGAAGCGGTCCCGCGAGCCCCTCACGCTAGGATTTCGGGGTGTTCAACGTCGGCGGAGGAGAGCTCCTGGTCGTTCTCCTCCTGGCGCTCGTGTTTCTCGGCCCCGACCGCCTCCCCGACGCGGCCAAGAAGGTCGGACGCATGATGGGCGAGGTCCGGCGCATGACCTCCGGTTTCCAGGAGGAGGTCCGCACCGCCATGGACCTGAAGGGGACCGACGACGCCGTCCGCCGGGCCGAGCCCGGCCCGCAGCTCATCGGCCCACCGCCCGACCTCCCCGAGCCGACGGCCCCACCCCCCGCCGCCCCGAGCGAGGCGCACGGCGTCGAGGCGACCGGGACCGACGACGGCCGACGTGACGAGGCCGGGCACGGCGACACCAGTGCCGCCTGAGCCGGGGAGCCGCCCGTGAGCGCCGTCCCCGAGGCCGAGCCGCGCAGCGGCGGCGGCCACATGACGATCTGGGAGCACATCGCCGAGCTGCGCTCCCGGCTGATCAAGGTGATCGTGGCCGTGGTCGCCGGGGCGATCGTCGGCTGGGTGCTGTTCCCGTACGTGCTCGACTTCCTGCTCCAGCCCTTCCTCGAACTGGTGCCCGACGGCACCCTCGTGGCCACCAGCCCGCTGCAGCCCTTCGCCACACGGCTCCGTGTCGCGGGGTACCTGGGGATCGTCTTCGCCATGCCGGTCATCCTCTGGCAGCTCTGGCGGTTCATCACACCCGGGCTCTACCCGCACGAGAAGAAGTACGCCATCCCGTTCACCGTCAGCGCGCTCGTGCTCTTCCTGGCCGGCGCCACGATCGCCTACTACACGCTCAACCCGGCGCTGAACTTCCTCATCGAGATCGGCGGCCAGGACATCGAGCCGTTCTACACACCGGACAGCTACCTCATGCTGATCGTGTGGATGATGGTCGCGTTCGGCGTCGGCTTCGAGTTCCCCGTCGTCCTGGTCGCCCTGCAGCTCATCAACGTCCTGACCCCCCGCCAGCTCCTCGGCTGGTGGCGGATGGCGACGGTGATCATCGTGCTCGCCGCGGCGGTCATCACCCCGAGCGGCGATCCGATCTCGATGCTGGCCCTGGCCGTGCCGATGTTCTTCCTCTACTTCATCAGCATCGGGATCGGTGCCCTCGCCCTCAAGCTGCGGCGGCGCAAGGCGAAGCGGGCCGCCGCCACCCCGTGACGGCCCCGCCCGAACGGGGCTTCCGCCTCGACCGCTTCCAGGTCGAGGCCGTCGAGGCGATCGACGCCGGCCGGTCGGTCCTGGTGAGCGCCCCGACCGGCGCCGGCAAGACGGTGGTGGCCGAGCACGCCATCGGGGTGGCCCGCGCCGGCGGGGGACGGGCCTTCTACACCACCCCCATCAAGGCCCTCTCGAACCAGAAGTACCACGACCTCGTCGAACGCCACGGCGACGCCGAGGTCGGTCTCCTCACCGGCGACACGTCGGTGAACGGTGACGCACCGATCGTGGTGATGACCACCGAGGTGCTGCGCAACATGATCTACAGCCGGTCGCGGGCGCTCGACGGCCTGCGGTGGGTGGTGCTCGACGAGGTGCACTACCTGCAGGACGCCTACCGGGGCCCGGTGTGGGAGGAGGTCATCGTCCACCTCCCCCCTGCCGTGCGGCTGGTGTGCCTGTCGGCCACCGTCTCCAACGCCGACGAGGTGGCCGGGTGGATCGAGACGGTCCGAGGGCCCACCGCCGTCGTCGTGGAGGAGACCCGCCCGGTCACCCTCGACAACTGGTACCTGGTGGACGATCGCCACGGCGACGGGCTGGTGATGCTGCCGACACTCGTGGGCGGCCGGGCCAACCCCGACGGCACCCGCTACGACGGCGAACCGACCGACGGATGGCGACGACGCGGCGGGGATCGGCCCCGGCGGCGCTTCGCCACCCCCCGACGGGTGGATGTCGTCGACCTGCTCGCCGACCGGGACATGCTCCCCGCCATCTACTTCATCTTCAGCAGGGCCGCCTGCGACGACGCCGTCACGTCGTGCACGAACGCCGGGATGCGCCTCACCGACCCCGACGAGCGGGAGCGGATCCGACGGATCGTCGAGCACCACGTGGACCGCCTGTCGGACGGCGACCTCGCCGCTCTCGGCTACGACCGGTGGCTCGCCGCCCTGGAGGCGGGCATCGCCGCCCACCACGCCGGGATGGTCCCGCCCTTCAAGGAGGCCGTCGAGGCGTGCTTCGTCGAGGGACTCGTGAAGGTCGTGTTCGCCACCGAGACGCTCGCCCTCGGCATCAACATGCCGGCGCGCTCGGTGGTGATCGAGAAGCTCACCAAGTTCACCGGAGAGCGCCACGAGTCACTGACGCCCGGGCAGTACACGCAGCTCACCGGGCGGGCGGGTCGGCGGGGCATCGACCCCAACGGCCACGCCCTGGTGCTGTGGTCGCCCTTCGTCGGCTTCGACGAGGTGGCGGCGCTGGCGTCGAGTCGCAGCTTCCGGCTCACCAGCTCGTTCCGGCCGACCTACAACATGGCCGCCAACCTGGTGCGCCGCTACTCCGCCGAGGAGGCCCACCGGCTCCTGGGGCTCAGCTTCGCCCAGTACCAGACCGACCGCGACGTGGTGCGCCTCGAGCACCGGCTCCGCCGACGCCGGGAGGGCCGCGCCGAACTGGTGGACGCGGCGACGTGCAGCCTCGGCGACGTGGCCGAGTACGAGGCCCGGCTGGCGGCCCGCACTTCCGGTCGCCCCGGCCGGCGGACCGGATCGATCGAGGACGGCCTGGCCGGGCTCCGCCCCGGTGACGTCGTCCTCGTCGACCTCCACCCGACACCGATGGTCGTCCTCTCCGTCGCGCAGCGCCGCGCGGGCACCGTGCGGGTCAAGGCCCTCACCGCAGCGCGTCGGCTGCTGCGCATCGGGGCCGACGACCTCGCCGAGACCCCCACCGTGGTGGGCCGCCTCACGCTCCCGGAACCGTTCACGCCGTCGAAGCCCGCCTACCAGCGCCAGGTGGCGGACGCCCTCGCCGCGCTCGGTGCCTCCGAGCGGGGCGCGCCGGCCGCCGACGGACGCAGGTCCGACGAGGCCGACGACCACCCGGTCGCGGGCTGCCCGGACCGTGACGCCCATCTCCGCGCCTCGGCCCGCCTCCGGCGCCTCGACCGGGAGCTCGGCCAGCTCGAACGGGAGGTAGGGCAGCGCACGCAGTCACTGGCCGCCGTCTTCGACCGGGTGCTGCAGATGCTCGAGGCGTGGGGCCACCTCGACGGGTGGGCGTTGACCGAGCGGGGCGAGCAGCTGGTCCGGATCTACCACGAGTCCGATCTGTTGATCGCCGAGGCACTGGGCGAAGGCCTTCTCGCCGGGCTCGAGCCGGCGGCCCTGGCCGGTGTCGTGTCCGGCTTCGTCTACGAGCCCCGCAACTCCGGGCCCGACCTCGAGCCGTGGTTCCCCTCGGCGGCCGCCTCGGACGCCGCCCGCCGTCTCGCCGAGCTCGCCGCCGCCGTCGCCTCGGACGAGCGCTCCCTCGGGCTCCCCGAGACCCGCGTCCCGGACTGGGGGTTCAGCGGCCTGGCTCACGGGTGGGCGGCCGGCGACGAGCTCGACCACCTCCTCGGCGAGGACCTGCCCGGCGGGGACTTCGTGAGGACCACCCGTCAGCTGCTCGACCTCCTGCGCCAGCTCGCCGACGCATCGGCCGATCCTGACCTCGTGGCGTCGGCGCGGGCGGCGACGAACGCCGTCCACCGCGGGGTGGTGGCGGCCTCCTCGGCGATCGCCTCCGGTTCCGATCCCGACGCCTCCGCGGGAGTGGGGGACGACGAGACCGCCGGGGCTCCCGACCGCGGCGCCGGCGGCGTGGACGAGGCCGGACCCCGGTGACCATCCGCAAGGGGGAGCCGTGGGGGCACCACGGGGCCCTGCCCGACGACGGTGTGGTCGTCCGCAGCGACGCCGAGGCGAGGGCCGTGGTGCGTGCCGCGCACGGGGAGGGCCGCACCGTGCCGCCACTGGGGTTGCTGGGGGGCGACCTGTGCCGGACGCTGGGAGGCCTGGGGGACCTGGGTCGCCTGCGTTCCGAGGCGGCCATGACCTTCCCGGTCGATCTCGTCCACGTCGAGGTCGACGGGCGGCCCGACGTCGTGGTCGCCCATCTCGTGGCCCGCCGGCGCTGGTGGCGCGGGCGAGCGGTCGTGGTGATGAACGCGCAGTGGCTGGGGGAGTGGGACCTCGGGCCGCGGTCGCACCCCGACGACGGCCTGGTCGACGTGACCGATGGCCGGCTCTCGGCCACCGACCGCTGGACGGCGCGGCGCCGGGCCCGGACGGGCAGCCACCTGCCCCACCCCGGGCTGCGCACCGCCCGCACGGCGGCGCTGTCCCTCGACTTCTCGCCCGCGCTCGACATCCGCCTCGACGGGGTCCTGGTCGGGCGGGCCCACCACGTCGACGTGCGGGTCGAGCCCGACGCTCTGACCGTCGTCGTCTGACGTCCCGCTCCGGTCACCGGTTCCCGGGGCCGGTAACGTCGGCGCCGTGGACCTCACCGAGACCAAGCGCCGGTTGTGCGAGGAGGTCGACCGTCGCGCCGACCGACTGGTGGGGGTGTCGCGTGACATCCACGCCCACCCCGAGGAGAACTTCGCGGAGTTCCACGCCCACGACACGCTCACCGCCGTGCTCGAGGAGGAAGGCCTCGCCCCGGTGCGCGGGGCCTACGGCCAGCCGACGGGCTTCGCGGCCCGGGCGGGCAGCCGAGGGCCAACCGTGGCCGTGCTGTTGGAGTACGACGCGTTGCCGGGGCTCGGCCACGCCTGCGGGCACAACGTCATCGCCGCCGCCGGCCTCGGGGCGGGGCTGGCCGCCGCGGCGCTCGCCGAGGAGCTCGGCGGAAGGGTGCTGGTCCTCGGCACACCCGCCGAGGAGGGCGGCGGCGGGAAGGTCCTGATGGCCGACCAGGGTGCCTTCGACGGCGTGGACGCCGCGCTGATGGTCCACCCCGCTGACCACGACCTGCGGCGGATGACCACGATCGCCGTCCAACGCCTCGAGGTCGAGTACACGGGGGAGAGCGCCCACGCCGCGGCGTTCCCCTGGAAGGGCCGCAACGCCCTCGACGCCGCGGTGCTCGGCTACTCGGCGGTGGCGGCGCTGCGCCAGCACATCCGGCCCGACGAGCGGGTCCACGGGGTGTTCACCGACGGCGGCGACCGGCCCAACATCGTCCCTGCCCACGCCGCCATGCAGTGGTACGTCCGGGCCGGCACCCTCGAACGCCTCGAACCGCTCAAGGCGCGGGTGCTCGACGCCCTGCGATCCGGCGCGCTGGCGACGGGCTGCGAGCTGCGCCACACCTGGCTCGAGCCGGCCTACGCCGACCTGCGGTCCGACGCGGTGCTGGAGGACCTGTACGCCGCCAACGCCGCCGCCCTCGGCCGACCGCTCCTCGACCCGTCCGACGACGTGCAGGTCTGCGGCAGCACGGACATGGGCAACGTCTCGTACCTCGTGCCGAGCATCCACCCGATGATCGCGGTCGCCCCCGAGGGCGTGTCCATCCACACGCCCGAGTTCGCGCTGGCCGCCGGTTCACCGGCGGGCGACACGGCGGTGATCGACGGGGCCAAGGCGATGGCGATGACCATCGCGGACTTGTGGGCCGCCCCCGATCTGCTGGCCGGAGGCACCCCGGCGGACGCTGCGGAGCCCGCCGCCCCCCGTCGATAGGGTCCGCGGGGTGTCGTCGACCACGCCGTACGCTCCCGGGCCGTGAGCGTCTACGTCGCCGAGGAGTACACCCCGGAAGAGGCCGACATCCTCCGGCGGTACTTCACCAACCTCTACGGCCCGGTCTTCGCCCTGGTGAACCTGCCCGAGGTCGTCAAGGGAGCGCTGTTCGCGCGCTACTCGCGCTCGCCGAAGAGCCTGCGGCGCCTGTTCCTCGACGAGTTCGTCGGCGAGCTCGACATCACCGGTGACGCCTCGATCGACGCCACCGTGGGCCTGCGCCGCGCCGAGGACCTCTACGACCGCGTCTTCTTCGAGTACGGCGACGACTCGGTCGCCCAGCTCGGCGGCGTCCACCTGGCCTGCGAGCAGGCGTCCAACCTGTTGACGAAGGTGCTCGAGTGGGGCCGGCTGATGGCCTACCTGGAGCAGTCCACCCGGTACATCGCCTACGACGCGCGGATCGGCGGGCGCTACCGGTTCCACCGGCCCCCCGAGGTGCTCCAGTCGGCGCTCGGCACCCGCTACGTGGGTGACATGGACCGCATGTTCGACACCTACGCCGAGCTGTTGCCGATCGTCGTGGACCACTTGCGCGACACGGTGCCGAAGGAGGCCGCCGACAGCGACTTCGTCTACCGCCAGGCCATCCGGGCCAAGGCGTTCGACGCCCTGCGCGGGCTGCTCCCCGCCGCGGCGCTCTCGAACGTCGGGATCTACGGCACCGGGCAGGGCTACGAGCAGCTCCTGCTGCGGATGCGGGCCCACCCGCTGCCGGAGGCCCGCACCTACGCCGACCTCATGCTGAGCGAGCTCCGCAAGGTCATCCCGTCGTTCCTCAAGCGCGTCGACCTCGACGACCGGGGCGTGGCCTGGAGCCGCTACCTCGAGACGGGTCGCGAGGAGATGGAGCGCATCGCCGAGCGGCTCTTCCCCGGTGGCCCCGAGGCCGCCGAGCCGGCCCCCGTCGTCACCCTCGTCGACCACGACCCCGACGCCGAGGTCAAGCTGGTCGCGAGCGCCCTCTACCCGTACGTGAGCTGGCCCGAGACGCAGGTCGAGGACCGGGTGCGGGCCATGAGCACCGACGAGCGACTGGCCGTGCTGCGGGCCTACGAGGGCGATCGGGCCAACAGGCGCCACAAACCGGGTCGGGCGCTCGAGCGGCCCTCCTACCGCTTCGACGTCCTCGCCGACTACGGCGCCTTCCGTGACCTGCAGCGCCATCGGATGCTCACCATCGAATGGCAGGCGCTCAGCCCGCACCACGGGTACACCCGCCCGCAGGCGGTCGAGACCGCCGGCGTCGCCGATCGCTTCGACGACTCGATGGCCCGCTCGGCGGCGCTCCACGACGCGCTGCTCGACGGCTTCCGTCCGCAGGCCCCCTATGCCGTCGCCCTCGCCTACAAGGTCCGCTTCGTGATGCAGATGAACGCCCGCGAGGCGATGCACCTCATCGAGCTGCGTACGACGCCGCAAGGCCACCCCGCCTACCGCATCGTGGGCCAGGAGATGCACCGGCTGATCGCCGAGCAGGCCGGACACCGTGCGATCGCCGAGATGCTGCGCTTCGTGGACCACTCCGCCGAGCCCGAGCTCGAGCGCCTCCAGAGCGAGCGCCGGGCCGAGGCGCGCCGGGTGACCGCAGAGGGCGACGGTCGGACGGCGACGCCCGGTTGACGTCTGCACGGTGACATGCGCCACCCGCACGATCGGAATGCCGGTCGGGGGGCGCCTGTTCTGGCCGACGAGCGGTCGGGGTTGGTGAGGGTCCACCCCCACGTGCGTATGATCCGCTCTCATCTGCCGGTCGCGGGACCAACCGGCGCCGACTGTCCGAGGACCGAATGGCTGACGAAGACCTGATCGACGACGAGGAGCTCGAGGAGCCCGACGTCGACGCGGACGCGCTCGACGAGGACGATCTCGACGTCGACGTCGACGTCGTCCTCGACGACGACCTCGAGGAGCCCGACGTCGACGCCGTGGCCGTCGAGGACGACGAAGAGGACGAGGACGAGACGGTCGCGCCGGCGAAGGCGAAGCGCGAGGACGACGACGACGAGGACGAGGACATCGATCCCGATGACGTCGAGGCCGATCTCGACGCCATCTTGAAGGACCGGATCGCCGCCGCCGACGACGAGGACGAGGAGGACGAGGAGGTGGCCCCCGAGCCCCGGGCCACCGGAGAGGTCGCCGAGGGCGTCGTGCCCCGGAAGGCCCACGAGTTCATGTGCACCGGGTGCTTCCTGCTCGTCAACGCCGGGCAGTTCGGCCCGGTCGGGCAGATGACGTGCCCGGTCGGCGAGGCCGTGTGCCCGGCCATCGAGCGCCTGACCCGCGAAGCGGGGGGATGACCCGGTGGCCGAGACGCCCTCCGACCCGTCCGACCCCACGGCACCATCCGACGCCGAGCGTCGTCGTTCCCCCGTCGACCACCTCGTCGACTACTGCGTGTTCGCGCCCCTGGGTCTCGCCCTCGAGGCCCGGACCCTGATGCCGGGGCTCATCGACCGCGGGCGGGCCCAGGTCGGTGTCGCCCGGATGGTCGGCGAGTTCGCCGTGAAGTGGGGGAGCGTCAAGCTCGAGTCGTCGGTCGTCGACGCCCAGGAGCAGGCGATGGGCGTGCTGCGTCGGACGGGTCTGGCTCCCGCCGAGGAGCGCGACCGTGGCCCCGAGCCACGGACGGCACCGGCGACGCCCGCGGCCGCGCCCGACACCGACCCCCGGCCCGCCGAGCCGGTCGGGCCGGAGGTGGACGTCGCCACGCTGGCCATCCCCGACTACGACAACCTCTCGGCGTCGCAGGTGGTGCCTCGTCTCGACGGGCTCACGCCGTCCGAGCTGCGGGCCGTCGGCGACTACGAGCGTGGGCACCGGGGTCGCAAGACCATCCTGAACAAGGTCGCGCAGCTCGAGAACCCCGAGGGCTGAGGTCGTGCACGGGGCACGTGCCGCACAGCCCGAGGACCTCGCCGAGCTCGACCGGCTCGCCGGGGAGGCGATCGACGAGCTACGCCCGGCCCGCGGCGGCGACCTGTGGTGGCGGACCCTCGGGCGCCGACCGCCCCACGGCCCCTCCCTGGCCGCCGCCATCGCCGCCGCCGACGTCCTCGTGCTGTGCGGCACGATCGACGACGCCGTCGTGGGCTACGGGGTGACCCGCCTCGACGAGCTGGCCGACGGCTCGGTGCTGGCGGTGATCGAAGACCTGTACACCACCCCCGAGGCCCGCCACGTCGGCGTGGGGGAGGCGATGATGGATCGGATCGTGGCCTGGGCGACCGAGCGGGGCGCCTGCGGCGTCGACGCGCTCGCCCTTCCCGGCATGCGCGACACCAAGAACTTCTTCGAGAGCTTCGGACTCGTGGCCCGGGCGATCGTCGTCCACCGGCCGCTGTCGTGAGCACTCCGCCCCGTCTCGCCGTCGGGGCGGTGGTGGTGCACGCCGACGCGCTGCTGCTGGTCCGACGCGGGCGGGGCCCCGCCGCCGGGGCGTGGTCGGTCCCCGGCGGCCGGGTGGAGCGGGGCGAGACGCTGGCCGAGGCGGTGGTCCGCGAGCTCGGCGAGGAGACCGGTCTGGAGGGTGTCTGCGGGGAGCTGCTCGGCTGGGCGGAGATCCTCCCCGATCAGCCGGACGAGACCCACTTCGTGGTGCTCGACTTCGCGACGACGGTGCTCGACGCCCGGACGCCGGTCGCCGGGGACGACGCCGCCGAGGCTCGGTGGGTGACCCTCGACGAGGTGGCCTCGATGGCCCTCGTCGACGGGTTGGCCGAGCTCCTCCACGAGTGGGGCGTGCTCGACGCCATCACCTGACCGGCGGTGCGAGCGGGCCCTTCAGCGGCCCTTCCACTCCGGAGCACGCTTCTCGATGAAGGCCCCGAGCCCCTCCTTGGTGTCCTCCGAGGCGAGGACCCGGCCGAACGCCTCGCCGGTGGCCCGCTTGATGGTCGCCTCGTCCTCCCAGTCGGCCATGAGGACGAGCTCCCGGCTCTCCCACACCGACAGCGGAGCGTTGGCGGCGATCGTCTCGGCCAGCTCGAGGGCACCGGCGAGGGCCCCGCCGGGCTCGGTGACCCGGTTCACCAGCCCCAGCTGGTACGCCCGCTCCACGCTCAGCGGCTGGCCGGTCAGCGCCACCTCCAGGGCGATGCTCTTCCCGACGACCTTCGGCAGCCGGTAGAGGCCCCCTCCTGCGGCGACCAGGTTCCGCTTCACCTCGGCCAGGCCGAAGGCGGCGTCGGTGGAGGCCACGATCATGTCGCAGGCCAGGGCGATCTCGAACCCGCCGGCGGTGGCCAGACCGTCGACCGCGGCGATGACGGGCTTGCGCCGCTCCCGCGTCGTGATGCCGCCGAAGCCGCCCTTGGCGGTGGCCAGCTCGCCGGCCTTGCCGCTGTTGATGGCCTTGAGGTCGGCACCCGCGCAGAAGACCGGGCCGTTGGCGGCGAGGACGGCCACCCACACGTCCGGATCGTCCTCGAGGCGATCGAGGTGCGCCTCCATGGCCTGGGCCACCTCGCCGTTGACGGCGTTGCGGGCTTCCGGACGGTTCAGGGTGAGGAGGGCGACGTGGCCCCGGACTTCGTAATCGACCATGACGGGGACCTTATCGACCCCGTCGACGCCGGCCCGACGACGGGTTCCACGGTCCGTGGGCCGCACAGGGCTACGGTGACCTCCGCCATGACGCGGCCGGGCACCTCCACCGATCCCGATTCGGGTCCGTTGCGGTGCCCCTTCTGCGGCGCCTACCAGGTGGACCGGTTGTACCTCGGCTCGCTCCACCTCGACTCGTGCCGGTGTGAGTCGTGCGGTGCCCGATGGGACCAGGAACCGGTCTCCGGGGCCTACCGGGGCCGGGCCGGGCGCGCCCGGGCCTGACCTGGTGGATCCCCGCATCCGAGTCGTGGTCTTCGACCTCGACGGCACGTTGCTCGACTCCGACCGGGCGTTGCTGGCCCCCTTCGAGGCCCTCGGCGTCGACGTCGCCGCGGTGAGGATGGGGAGCGTGGTGGGGGAGGAGTGCGCCCGCCTGGGCGTCGACCTCGACGAGTACGTGCGGCTCTACGACACCGAGGTGGTGGCCCCTTTCCCGGGCGTCGTCGACCTGCTCGACCGCGTCGATCGGTGGGGGGTGTGCTCCAACAAGCACCCCGTCTCCGGTCACGCCGAGCTGGCCCGTCTGGGCTGGCATCCGGAGGTGGTGATGTTCACCGACAGCTTCGGGGGCGGGCCCAAGAGCCCGACCCCGGTGCTCGCCGGGATGGGAGAGGGGCCGGAGCACGCCGTCTTCGTCGGCGACAGCGACCACGATCGGTCGGCGGCTCTCCGGGCGGGCGTGACGTTCGCGCTGGCCGGGTGGAACCCCCGCGCCCGGGCCGCTCCCGGTGACGTGGTGCTCGACCACCCCCTCGACCTCCTGGAGCTGATCGGTCGCTGAGGGTCAGTCCTGGTCGTCGGCCGGGGGTGCGTCCTCGGCCGGGGCGCTCGGCGGGGTCTCGGTGGAGGGCTGCTCGGTGGCCTCGAGGGCGACCGGTGCCGGTTCTCCGGGGTCGAGGGCGACCGGGGCGGGTTCTCCGGGGTCGAGGGCGACCGGGGCGGGTTCCCCGGCATCGAGGGCGACCGGGGCGGGTTCTCCGGGGTCGAGGGCGACCGGGGCGGGCTCACCGGGGTCGAGGGCGACCGGGGCGGGCTCACCGGCATCGAGGGCGACCGGGGCCGGCTCACCGGCATCGACGGCCGCCGGGGCGGCGTCGGGCACGGGCGGTGGCGGGGGCACGGGTCGTCCCCCCTTGCCCTTGGGTCGCCCCTTCGCACCTCTGGTCGGGGCCGGCGGGGCCTCGATGCCGAACTGGGCGGCGATCTGGGGCAGCCGTGACGCCAGCTTGCGGACCGCGGCCACGAGGTCGTCGCCCGGGGGCTCGGGGACGCCCTGCGCCGTGACCTGGGCCCGCACCGGCGAGTGGGCCAGGGCGTCGAGGACGGTGGCGAAGCGCTCCGTCCCGGTCTCCGCGGTGAGGGAGGCCGACGCGGCTGCGGCCAGGCGGACCGCCAGGTCGGCGGGGAAGGGGGCGCCTGCCTTCGGGGGACGGGAGCTGAGGCGCAGCGCCCGCACGGCCCGACCCTCGGCGAGCATCTGGTCGACCTCGGCCAGCCACGCGGTCTGCTCCGACTCGACCCGCTCGGCGAGGGCGGTGCGGAGCTGCTCGGCGAGCTCCCGGGTCGTCTCGTCGCGGGCCCCGGCGTCGGCGGCGACGACCACCGACCGGAGGTCACGGAGGTCCAGCTCGGCCACGTCGGCCAGGGCGGCGTCGGCGCGGTCGTGCCACTCGGCGGTGCGCAGAGCGGGGACGAGCTGCTCGGCGAGGGCGAGGAGGGGCGCCGGGCTGATCTCGGGGCGGCCCTCGGCCCGATTGGCCTCGTTCTGCTTCTCCACGGCCTGACGGACGGCGGGGATGCCGCCCCGCAGGACCTGCTCGGCGACCGGGCGCTGCTCCTCGGGCAGCCCGGCGAGCACCTCGGCCCGGTGGACCCGCCCGGCGCGGAGCCGTTTCGGCTTGGGCTTGGCTTCCGGAGCGGGACGCGGTGGCCGCGGCCGGCGGTCGTCGGAGCGGTTCCGTTGCTCGCCGTCCTCGCGACGCGGGCGCCGTCCGTCCCCGTCACGGCGCGGACGGCGGTCGTCCCGGGCCGCCGGCCCGCCGTCGCCACGCGGCCGTCGATCGTCACGATCGGTCCGGTCGCGGCGCGGACGATCACCACGGTCACGGCGCTCACCCCGGTCGCTCCGGCCCTTCGGGGCCAAGGTCGTGGTGACGAGCTGATCGTCCTTGCGGGGGGTGCCGAGCACCTCGATGCGCTCGGGCTCCTTGCGGGCGCCCTTCGGGGCCAGCACCGAGGTGATCACGATCCCGTCGATGAGGAAGTCGGCATCGGCGCGGATGACGTCGCCGATCTTGGCGCCCTCGTACAGGAGGGTGCCGTCGAGCTCCCCCTTCGGCTTCTTGGCCCCGGCGGCCCGCCAGGTCCACGTGCCGTCGTCCCTGGTGCTGGTGAGCTCGACTTCGATCCTTCGTGACATGGCCCGATCACGCTACCGCAGTCCCGACGGGGCCTCAGCGGGGCGGGTCGCACCACGGTCGGGGGTTCAGCCCGCCGACGGCGCCGAAGCCTCCGAAGCCTCTCGCACCAGTCGCAGCACCTCGTCCTCGGGGAACTCGCCGGCCCAGCGCCCGATCCACTCGCCGTCGGCGCCGACCAGCACGGCCGCCGGTTGGCTCGGGACCTCGAAGCGTCGCCAGCTCATGCCGGACTCGTCCCAGAGCATGGGGAACGTGGTGCCGTAGGTGGTCACGAAGTCCTCGGCCATCGAGAGCGAGTCGCGGGCGCCGAGCCCGACCGCGGTGACCTCATCGGCGTGCTGTCGAGCGAACTGCTCGACGCCAGGCGCAGCCTGGCGACAACTCGGTCAGTGGGGAGCCCAGAACCAGACGAGCGTGGGCAGGCCGGGCTCGGCGACCGACGCCAGCGCCACCGGGTCGCCGGTGGCCAGGTCGGTGACCTCCACGTCGGGGATCCCCGAGCCGGTCCCGGCGGACTCGCCCCCCGTCGACCCACACCCCGCAGCGAGCGCCACGACGGCGAGGAGGGTCAGGAGCAGTCGTCGCACGGTGGCGAACGCTACCGGCGGCCCGTCCTCCGGGCGGGGTCGGGGACCCTACGCTGCCTCCCATGTCGGAATCGACCGAGGAGTTCGGCCAGCGACCCTTCACCGCCCCACCCGGCGCCACCGAGCTGTTCCTCGTCCGCCACGGCCAGTCGGCGCCCTACCGCCCGGGCCGGCCCTTCCCGCTGGTCGACGGGCAGGGTGACCCGCCGCTCTCGGAGCTGGGGGCGTGGCAGGCCGAACGGGTGGCCGACCGCCTCGCCGGCGAGACGCTCCACGCGCTCTACGTGACCACGCTGCGACGGACAGTGGAGACTGCGGCGCCCCTCGCGGGACGGACCCGGCTCACCCCACGGGTCGAGCCGGACCTGCGCGAGGTGCACCTGGGGGAGTGGGAAGGCGGCCTCTTCCGCCAGATGGCCGCAGAGCGCCACCCCGTCTTCGTCGAGATGGACCGGACCCAGGAGTGGGGGGCCATCCCCGGTGCCGAGTCGTCCGGGGCGCTGCGGGCCCGGGTACGGGCCGCTCTCGAGCGCCTGCACGCACGCCATCCGGGGGAACGGGTCGTCGTGGTGAGCCACGGCGGAGCCATCGGGGCCGCCCTGGCCGAGGCCACCGGTGCCCGGGGCCTCGCCTTCGCCGGGGCGGACAACGCCTCGATCAGCCACGTCGTGCTCCTCGGTGACCGCTGGGTGCTCCGCCGGTTCAACGACACCGGCCACCTCGCCGGCGAGCTCTCCGGCTCGGCCGAGGCGCCCACGTGACCGGAGGTGATCCGACCGGGCGGGGATGGTCTGAGCGGACCGCCGATCCGCCGGCCTCCGCCGATAATCCTCGTTATGTAAAGTTGCGCCCTCAGCCGGCCGTGGTCCGAGGCACGAGCCAGAGCTCGGCCACTGGCTCGGCGTTGCTGCGCAGCCAGGCCAACGCCTCCTCGACGTCGGCGGGGTCCCGCGAGACCTCCAGGTCGCGGGTCACGTCCTCCAGGGCCGCCTGCAGGCAGTACAGACGGTCCTGGAGCTCCTCGAGCACGATGCGGTCGACGATCACGTCGTCGTCACCGAGTTCGTGGGCGGCGGCCAGCCGGCGAGCCATGTAGGCCTGCTGACGACACCCTGCCCGGCAGAACCGGCGGGGTCGACCGGGGCCGGTCCGGGCGGCGAGCGGTCGACCGCACCACCCACATCGCGCCCCCGCCTCCCGCGGCCGGGTCCCCTCGTCGACGACTGATTTCGTCACGTGATGAATCTACCCGGGTCGAGGCCGCCGTCGGTGGACCGCGTCAGCCGGTGAACCGCGGCGCCGCGGTCACCGGTGTCGCGGTCACGGCGGCCGAGGGCCCTGCGGCATCGGGCTCCGGGGCGACCGGCACGACCGGGACCGGGGGCGCCGCCGGGGTGGCGAACGGGAACGGCCGGAGGGCGAGGCCCCACACACCCTGGTAGGTGGCGAAGGGATCGCTGAAGCCCTCGCTGAACGGGGACGAGAGTGCCCCGACGTCGGGACCATCGCCGATCACCCAGCTCTCCAGGGAGGTCAGCGGGGTGACGCCACCGGGAGCCCAGTCGGCGAGCTGCTCCCCTGCGGCGACGAGCGCCTGGAGCACGACGGCGGTCGAGTTGGGGTCGGCCCCGCCCGGCGGGTACGTACCGAAGCCGCCGGTGCGAGCACCGGTCGTCGCCTGTCCGGTGCGCAGGAAGGCGAGCGCGTCGGGCACCGGGCCCGGTGAGCCCACCGCCACGAGGGCCTGCACCGCGAAGGCGGTCGTGTTGGTGTCGGGTCCGGAGAACGCCGACGGATCCGGCACCAGGCAGGCCTCCAGCGTCGCCCCGGCAGGGGCCCGGTAGCCCTGCCAGCCCCCGGCGGCCGCGGCGGGTGCGTCGCACTGCTGGTCGACGAGCCACTGCACCGCGACCGCCGGGACGGGGGCCCCCGCCGCGGCCAGGGCCAGCAGCGCCAGCGACTGGTTGGTGGCCGCCGCGAACGCGTCCGGCTCGCCGAACAGGCCGGGCTCGCTCGTCGAGAGCGTCGCCGTCAGTCGGGCCACGAGGTCGGAGACGGGCGTCCCGAAGGCGGTCGGATCCCCGCCGCTGGCCGTGACGAGCAGGATCAGGTAGCCGAGGGCGCCGGGGTTGTCGGTCCCGCCCCGCACGATGTAGGCGTCGACGTTGCCGGCGATCCAGCCGAGCGTCGCCTCGAGGGCGGCCGGCTCGGTGCCGGTGGCGGCGAGGGACAGGGCCACGTTGACCGTCCACGTCGCCGACGGGGCACCGGGGGCGTAGGGGTTCTCCACCGATCCGCCGGGGCCCACCAGCTCGGCCAGCCAGGCGGCGGCAGGGCCCGCCGCGGGCGACGCCGCGCCGGCCGCGGAAGGGTGCACCGTCACCAGCGCCACGAGGAGCGCGGCGGCCGCGACTGCGAGGGCTCGCCTGCGGATGGAGGGGGCAGTGGTCATGGAACCTCGTCGGGTCGGGCCGGGAGTGCCGCCTCCCCCGCTCCCCGACGTACGCCGATCATCGAACCGGGCACGACGTGACTCGGGCTCGGCACCGCATTCCGCGACGGTGCATGGTGAGCCTCGAACCCGGGTCGGTGATCCGACTCGCCGGTGGTCGCCCACCGGCACACGGTTGCGGGACAGCGTCGGAGTCGCACCGACTTCCCCTCACCGGGCTCGTACTGCGCTGCGGGCAGTTGACCACCCCCCGGCCACGCCGTCAATCGACGCACCCGTCGCCGATCGGGCTCGGGTCCTACACTCGCCGGACCGGGTCGCTCAGGAGGATCGCATGGCCGAGGACACCACCGCCCCCGATCGCAACGTGGCCGCGGCGGGCAAGCCGCTGCGGTACACGCCGCCGACCTTCGACGACGTCGCCGCCGAGCGCCGGCACCGCCAGGAGCGCCTGGCGGCGGCGTACCGGCTCTTCGGCCGCTTCGGCTTCGGCGAGGGCGTCGCCGGGCACATCACCGTCCGTGACCCCGAGTTCCCCCAGCGCTTCTGGCTCAACCCCTTCGGCGTCGACTTCCGGCTCATCCGCGTGTCGGACCTCGTGTGCGTCGACCACGACGGCACCATCGTCCACGGCGACTACGCCATCAACCAGGCCGCCTTCGCCATCCACTCCGAGGTGCACGCCGCCCGTCCCGACGTCATCGCCGCGGCTCACACCCACTCGTTGCACGGCAAAGCATTCTCGTCGCTCGGCTTGCTGCTCGAGCCGATCACCCAGGACAGCTGCGCCTTCTACGGCGACCATGCGCTCTTCGACGACTTCACCGGCGTCGTCCTCGACCCGCTCGAGGGGAAGCGCATCGCAGCTGCGCTCGGCGACATGAAGGCCGCCATCCTGCGCAACCACGGTCTGCTCACGGTCGGGCACAGCGTCGACGAGGCCGCCTGGTGGTTCATCACCATGGAGCGCACCTGCCAGGCGCAGCTCCTCGCCATGGCCGCCGGCGAGCGGGTGCTGATCGATCCCGAGCACGCCGCCCTCACCGCGTCGCAGGTCGGCGGCCACTTCGCGGGCTGGCTGTCGTTCCAGGCGCTCTACGACTGGATCGTCCGCGAGGAGCCCGACTTCCTCGACTGAGGTCTCCGCCGTCGCCCCCGATCCCCCCGCCAACCGGTAGGGTCGGGCGGACAACCGAGGCCGATCACCGCCTGCGGGAGAGCTCCCCGACCGACGCCCTCGGGTGCCGGGCGGGGGCGCCGAAGGAGCAACCACCCCGGGAAACTCTCAGGCCCCCGTACCGCAGGCGCAGGCAACTCTGGAGAGCAGCCACCTCCGGTGGCTCACCGACGGTGAAGGTCCCGGTGCCACGTTCGGCGCCGGACGAAAACTCTCAGGTCCCACGACAGAGCGGGGTCCCCACCCGATCCGGCGCGCGCCGGACCGACCCAGAGGACCACGCCGTGACGATCGCTCCCGAGACCGCTCCCGCTCCCCCGCTCACGGGACCCGAGTCGTTCGCGGCCCGCCACATCGGGCCCGACGACGCCGAACTGGCCACGATGCTGGCCACGGTCGGCGTCGACTCGCTCGACGCCCTCCTCGATGCCGTCGTCCCCCCGGCGATCCGTTCCGACCAGCGCCTCGACCTCCCCGAGGCCCGCAGCGAGGTCGAGGTGACGGCGGCGCTGCGGGCGCTGGCCGCAGACAACACCGTGCGCACGTCGCTCATCGGCACCGGCTGGTACGCCACGGTCACCCCGCCGGTGATCCGACGCAACGTGCTCGAGAACCCGGCCTGGTACACCGCCTACACCCCGTACCAGCCCGAGATCTCCCAGGGCCGCCTCGAGGCCGTCCTGAACTTCCAGACCATGGTGGCCGAGCTGACCGGCACGGAGCTCGCCAACGCATCGATGCTCGACGAGGCGACCGCCGCGGCCGAGGCGATGGCCCTGGTGCACCGCGTCAACCCGAAGGCGGGCACCGTCTTCGTGGCCGACGCGGACACCCATCCCCAGACCCTCGCCGTGCTCGCCACCCGCGCCGAGCCGTTGGGGCTCGAGCTCGTGGTGGCCGACCCCGCCGAGCCACTGCCCGACGGCTGCTTCGGTCTGCTCGTGTCACATCCGGGGTCGAGCGGCGCCGTCCGCGACATCGCCCCGATCATCGACCGGGCCCACGACGGCGGCGCCCTCGTGGTGGCGACCACGGACCTGCTGGCGTGTTGCCTGATGACCCCGCCCGGGGAGCTGGGCGCCGACGTCGTGGTCGGCTCCACTCAGCGCTTCGGGGTGCCGATGGGGTTCGGTGGACCGAGCGCCGGCTTCCTCTCCACCCGGGAGGCGTACAAGCGGACGCTGCCGGGCAGGCTGGTGGGTGTCTCGATCGACGCCGCCGGGCGTCCCGCGTACCGGCTCGCGCTGCAGACCCGCGAGCAGCACATCCGTCGCGAGAAGGCCACCTCCAACATCTGCACCGCCCAGGTCCTGCTGGCGGTCATGGCGGGGATGTACGGGGTCTGGCACGGGCCCGAGGGGCTGACGCGCATCGCCACCCGGGTCCACGGGCTCACGGCGCAGCTCGCCGCCGAGCTCGCCCGGACCGGGGTGACGGTCGTCCACGAGCACTTCTTCGACACGCTCACGGTGCGGGTGCCCGGCCGGGCCGCCGAGGTCCTCACCGCGGCCGCCGAACGGGGCCTCGACCTCCGCCCGGTCGACGACGACCACCTCGGCCTCAGCCTCGACGAGACGTCGACGGAAGCCACCGTCGAGCGGGTGCTGGCCGCGTTCGGCGCCACCCTCGCCCCGGCGACGGGTGACGTCGCCCCCGCGACCGTCGGTGACGCGCTCCCCGGTGCGCTGCGGCGCACGAGCCCCTTCTGCACGCACCCCGTCTTCCACCGCCACCACAGCGAGACCGAGATGCTGCGCTACCTGCGGCGTCTGGCCGACGCCGACCTGGCCCTCGACCGCACGATGATCCCGCTCGGCTCCTGCACCATGAAGCTGAACGCCACCACCGAGATGGAGCCGGTGTCCTGGCCGGGGTTCGCCGACATCCATCCCTTCGCCCCCGCGGCCGACACCGCCGGCTACCGGACCCTGATCGGCGACCTCGAGCGCTGGCTCTGCGAGATCACCGGCTACGACGCGGTGTCCCTGCAGCCCAACGCGGGCAGCCAGGGCGAGTTCGCCGGGCTCCTCGCCATCCGCGCGTGGCACCGCTCGAGGGGCGACCGGAACCGGGACGTGTGCCTGATCCCCGCGTCCGCGCACGGGACCAACGCCGCCAGCGCGGCGATGGCGGGGATGCGGGTGGTCGTGGTGGCCTGCGACGCCGACGGCAACGTCGACCTCGACGACCTCGACGCCAAGCTCGAGGAGCTCGGGCCGAACGTCGCCGCGTTGATGGTGACCTACCCCTCCACCCACGGGGTGTTCGAGGAGGCCATCGGCGAGATCTGCGCGGCGGTCCACGACGCCGGCGGGCAGGTCTACCTCGACGGTGCGAACCTGAACGCCCTCGTGGGCGTGGCCCGGCCGGGCCGCTTCGGTGCCGACGTGAGCCACCTGAACCTGCACAAGACGTTCTGCATCCCCCACGGCGGCGGCGGACCGGGGGTGGGCCCGGTGGCGGTGCGCAGCCACCTGGCCCCGTTCCTGCCGTCGCACCCGGTGGTCCCCGTGGCGGGACCGGTCGGCGCGAACCCCGTCGTGGGGCCGGTCTCGTCCGCGCCGTGGGGGTCGGCCGGCATCCTGCCCATCCCCTGGGCCTACATCGCCCTCATGGGCCCCGACGGCCTGCGCCGGGCCACTGCCGTCGCCATCCTGAGCGCCAACTACGTGGCCCGCCGGCTCCGGGACGCCTTCCCGATCCTCTACACGGGACGTGACGGGCTCGTCGCCCACGAGTGCATCCTCGACATCCGCCCCCTCACCCGGGCCACCGGGATCACCGTCGACGACGTCGCCAAGCGTCTCATCGACCACGGGTTCCACGCCCCGACGATGTCGTTCCCGGTGGCCGGCACGTTGATGGTCGAGACCACCGAGAGCGAGAGCCTCACCGAGCTGGACCGCTTCTGCGAGGCGATGCTGTCCATCCGTGCCGAGATCGACACCGTCGCCGCGGGCACCTGGCCGGTCGACGACAACCCACTGTGCAACGCCCCGCACCCCGCCGCCGACGTGGGCGACGACGAGTGGACCCACCCCTATCCACGCCGTGTGGCCGGTTGGCCGGGCGGGGGCGCCGATCGGCTCGGGAAGTACTGGCCGCCGGTGAGCCGCATCGACGGGGCCTACGGCGACCGCAACGTGATGTGCTCGTGTCCCCCGGTCGAGGCCTTCGCCGACGCCTGATCGAATTTCGTTGATCCTTCGAAATTGAGCCGATCACGGTACCCGAGGAGCTAGGGTCGCCCGGGTGTCCACCCCCGCTGCGCCCCCGGTGAGCAGCGGCGGCGCCACCCTCCCTCCCCCGGTGCGCGGGCTGTGGCCGCTGTTCCTCTGCACCTTCTTCCTCGCCACCGGAGGCGGGCTCGTCTTCCCGCTGCTCGCCGAGCTGCAGGACGCCCACGACCTGCCCACCTGGGGGCTCGGCCTGATCGCCGGGCTGTTCTTCCTCGGTTCGGTGGTGGGCCAACTGGGCTTCGCCCCGCTCGGCGACCGGGGCCACGCCCGGCTCCTGCTGGTCACCGGGGTGGCCGTCAACATCGGGTCGTTGCTCTGGTTCGCCTTCGGCACCGAGCTCTGGCAGTTCAGCCTCGCCCGGGGCATGGCGGGGCTCGCCACGGGGATGTTCCTGCCCGCGGCGCGGGCGAGCCTCGTCCGCGCCGACCCGGCCCGCACCGGCCACCTCCTCGGCCGATTCGCCGGCACCGAGACCTTCGGCTTCATGTTCGGCCCGGTGATCGGGACCGTCCTCTTCCAGTTCCTCGGCCTGCGGGCCCCCTTCCTCATCGTCGCCGCGACCCTGGCCGTCGTCCTCGTGGTGCTCACCCAGGCGAAGCTGCCCGGCACCCGCGTGGCCCGCCCCGCCCCCGGTGCCGGGCACGGCGAACGCAACGTGCTCGCGCCCTTCCTGTTGCTGCGCCACCGTGGCGTGGTGGTGGCGGTGCTGCTCCAGCTCTCCGTCTACCTCCCGGTCGGGATCTACGAGTCGCTCTGGGCGCGTTACCTCACCGACCGGGGGGCGTCGACGTTGCTGATCGGGCTGGGCCTCAGCCTCTACGCGCTCCCCTTCGTCATCGCCGCGCCCGCCGGTGGCCGTCTCGCCGACCGGGTGGGCCCGGTCCGGTCGGCCACGATCGGCATGGTGATCGTGGTCCCCGCCACCGCCGCGTACGGCCTTCTGGCCGTCCCGCTGCTCATCACGGCGATGGCCCTCGTGGAAGCGGTCGGGAACGCCATCGCCGTCCCCGGAGCGCAGACGGCGATGGCCCGCTCGTGTCCCCGGGAGCGCCTCACCGCCGGTCAGGGCCTCTCGGGCGCCGTCAGCATGATCGGAGCCGGCTTCGCGGCGGCCGTCGCCGCCCCCGTCTACGAGGCCCTGGGCCCGGCCTGGTTGTTCTGCGGCGCTGGTGCCCTGATGGCACTGCTCGTGATCGCGGCCCGCGTCCTCGACACCCGGGGCGCCGAACGGGCGGTGCCGCACCCGTTCGACCTCGCCATCCCCGATGGGGTGGCGCGACGCCCCGACCATCTGAACGACGTCGAGACGCCCGTGGGGCCCGTTCGCCTCGACCCCGCCGACGATCTCTGACGCGCGCGCCTCGTCCCGTCAGCGGCCACGGGAGACGAAAGGCAGCGAGACGACGGTCGCCCCGAGCTCGGCGCCGCGAGCGTCGACCACCAGCTCGTCGCCCTCGACGGCTCCCGGCGGGAGGAAGGCCAGCGCGATGCCGTGGCCCAGCTCCGGAGAGAAGTTGCCGCTGGTGACCTCACCGACGACCTCGGTGCCGCGTCGCACCACCTGGCCCTCGCGGGGCGGACGGCGTCCGGGCGTGACGAGCCCCCGGAGACGCCGGGTGACCCCCTGCGCCCGCTCGGCCACGAGGGGCGACCGCCCCCGGAACTCGCCCTTGTCCCAGGCGACCACCCAGCCCAGGTTGGCCTGAAGGGGGGTGATGCCGGGCCCGAGCTCGTGGCCGTGCAGCGGCAGGCCGGCCTCGAGGCGCAGGGTGTCGCGGGCGCCGAGGCCCGCCGCCTGGACACCGGTCGCGAGCAGCGCCCGGAACAACCGCTCGGCGCCGTCGGCGGGTACGGCGATCTCGACGCCGTCCTCACCGGTGTAGCCCGTGCCGGCGACCACGAGCTCCAGGCCCTCCCATGGGACTCGGCGCACTGCGAAGCGGGGCACGGTGGCCGCCGCCGGCACGACGCCGGCGAGGCGCTCACGGCTCTTGGGCCCCTGGACGGCCAGCACCGAACGGCCGGCGGTGACGTCGCGGGCCGTCACGTCGTCGATGCCGCCGACGAGGGCCTCCTCGGTGAGGGCCCGCATCACTCCGGAGGTGTTCGAGGCGTTCGGCATCACGTCGAAAGCCCGGTCGTCGGTCCACCAGACGATGATGTCGTCGGTCACCGAGGCGTCGTCGGGATCGAGCAGGTGGGTGTACTGGGCCCGGCCTGGCCCGATGCGGTGCAGGTCGTTGGTCAGCGCCCGCTGGAGCAGGTCGACCGCACCGCTCCCTTCGACGCGGACCGTGCCGAGGTGCGAGACGTCGAAGACCACGGCGGCGTGACGGCACGAGCGGTGCTCGGCCAGGGTGCCCGCCGGGTAGGACAGCGGCATCTCCCATCCACCGAAGGGCACCATCTTCGCCCCGAGCTCACGGTGGACGGCGTCGAGTGCCGAGGTGCGGTCGCTCACGCGGCGACCCTAGTGCCCGGCGCTCACGCCGGCGGCGGGGCCAACGGGCCCCGGGCGGCGAGGCGCTCGACCCATGTGGAGGCCACCTCCACGTTCTCGCGGGGCGCACCCCAGCCGACGAGGAGGTCCTCGCTGAGGGCCCTCGCCAGGGCGCCGGCGCGCACGAGGTGACGGTCGATCGGGGCGAGGCGTTCGAGGCGCAGCACCCCGAGGAGGCCCGCCACCCACCGCAGGGCCCGAGCCGTCGTGTCGTCGTCCTCGAGGACCCCGGCGGCCGCCGCAGCATCCAGCCGGGCCGAGGCGGGATCGAGGAGCCGGTGCAGCACGGGGAGGAGGTCGCTCCCCTCCCGACGTTCCACCGGCGCGGCGTTCGGGGGCGCCTCGCCGAGGAGCCCCCGGACCAGGGCGACCTCGTCGGGGAACACGACCGCGGCGGCAGCCAGGTGGCCGCCGTAGGCCAACAGCCCGATCAGCACGACGAGGTCGTCCTCGAGGTCCTCCTCGGCCAGGTGGTCGTCCCATCCCGACCGCGCCGTCCGGTAGGAGCGTTCGAGGGTGTCCACCGCCTCGGCCTCCAGTGCGGAGAGCAGTGCCGCCTTGGAGTCGAAGGCCGTGTAGAGCGTGCCCACCGCGCAGTCGAGCTCGTCGGCGACGGCCTGCATGGTGACGCCGGCGAGGCCGTCACGGTCGATCACGGCCCCGGTGGCGGCGAGGATCCGTTGGCGCTTGGCCTCGCGGGTGCGCTCCCGCCGATCGTCCGGGACGACCTTGAGATGAACCATGTTCACAGTATGAACCACGTTCACGGTCCGGGCGCGGACCTCGATCGGGCACGGTCCCCCAGCGACCTCGCTCCCCCGCGCTCGAGCTGGTCCGCCCGCGGATCCGTCTCGGCGGCGGCGCCCCCGCCGGACGGCGGTCAGGCGGTCAGGAGATCACGAGCCGGCGGCGAGACGGGTGACGGCGGCGTCGCCGGGGTCGGCCGCGGGCCGCAGCTCGAGGATGCGGGCGTCGACCTCGTCACGCACGTTGCCGAGCGGGAGGATGTTCAGCACCCCCTGGCCCTTCTTCACGAGATCGATCAACTCGCCGTCGTCCTGGATCACCACCGAGGCGTTGCCCTGGATGACGAGGTTGGCGGTCGTGACGTCGCCACCGAGGTGGTCGCGGAGGTAGGCGAACACGTCACGGACGCTCTCCAACTTGATGCCCGCGTCGAGGAGGCTCTTGACGACCTTGAGCTCCAGCAGGTCCGTGTAGCTGTAGCGGCGCCGCGTCCCGCTCCCCGCGGCGTCGACGAGGGACGGCCGGACCAGGTCGGTTCGGGCCCAGTAGTCGAGCTGGCGGTAGCTGATGCCGGCGATCTCGGCGGCCTTGGCCCCGCTGTAGCCCTCGGCGTGGACGGCGCTCATGATGGCTCCCTCTCTCGCCCCTGAGGGCGAGGTCACCCTCGACTGGAGGATGACGTGGTCTCGGGCTCCACCTGAGGTCTGGACGACAACGGTGAAACTACGCCCGTGTGAGGTGCCGAGCGTAGGTGCCCCGGATCACCGGGTCAACGATCCGGGCCCTGTCGCCGGGGTGCCCCACCTCGGACGGTACGGTGCCGGCCATGTCACTCTCTCGTCGTCAGTTCATCCTGAGGGTGAGCGCCGCCGCCGGCGCCACCCTTCCGGTCTGGGCGCTCGCGGCGGCGTGCACCGGCGACGACGCCGGGGGGCCCGACACCACCTCACCCGACGGCACCAGCGTGGTGCGCGGCGAGCGCGCCACGACGCTCGACGCCACCATCGCCCTGGTGGCCGGCTCCGGCTACCGGGCGCTCCAGTGGGGTCCGGGCGAGCCGTTCCTCCCCCGCGACGACCTGGGGGTGGCCCCGGGCCCGGACCGGGTGGCCGCGCGGCGTTCGATCCTCTACTTCGGCCAGCTGAGCGACACCCATGTGGTCGACACCCAGACGCCGTCGAGGGCCGACTGGACCTTCGCGCTGAACCAGGACCAGAACGCCTTCCGGGCCCAGGAGACGCTCACCGTCCACGTGCTCGCCGAGATGGTGGCGGCTGTCAACGCCCTGCAGCGCAGCGTCGTCACCGGGGCGCCCGCCGCGGTGACGGTGATCACCGGCGACCTCGCCGACTCCCACGCCACCGTGGAGATGAACTGGTACCTCGACACCCTGGCCGGACGCAACGTCATCCCGAACTCCGGGGCGAAGGGGACCTACGAGGGCGTGCAGGTCTGGGACGAGAGCGCCTGGGCCTACCACCCCGAGGACCCGAGCAAGGACCTGTGGGGCGAGAACGGCTACCCGGCCATCCCGGGTCTGCTCTCGGCGGCGGTCAGCAACGAGGTCCGCTCGGAGGGCCTGCGCACCCCGTGGTTGAGCGTCCTCGGGAACCACGACACCGTGTGGATGGGCACCCTCGGCCCCTACACGGCGCCGTTCGACCAGCTCGCCACGGGGACCTCCAAGATCGCCAACCCCCCGCCCGACACCGCCCAGCTCTACAGCGACGTCTCGAACCCCGCCAACGCCGCCGACCAGACCGACTTCGCCCAACTCGTCACCACCCTGGGCACCCAGGCCGGCGTCCGCCAGGTCACGCCCGCCGCCGACCGCCGGGGCTTCACCCGCCAGGAGATCATCGATGCCCACTTCGCCATCGACGATCCGGTCGGGCCGAGGGGCCACGGCTTCACCGAGGCGTCGCGCACCACCGGCGACGCCTGGTGGTCACGCTCGATCGGTCCGGCGGTGAAGTTCATCGCTCTCGACACCAACAACCAGTGGTTCGGCGCCGACGGCAGCATCCGTCAGCCGCAGTGGGAATGGCTGGAGGCGGAGCTGCAGAACGCATCGTCGACCTACCTCGACGCGAACGGGGAGGTCGTCACCAACAGCGCCACCGATCAGATCGTCGTGGTGCTCAGCCACCACACGAGCTGGACCATGGAGAACGTCGCCGCCGAGCCGGGTGACACCACCCAGCTCTACACCGGCGCCGACCTCGTCGCCCTGCTGCTGCGGTTCCCGAACGTCGTGGCCTGGTGCAACGGGCACACCCACGCCAACACGATCGTCCCCCACCCGACCACGTCCACCACCCTCGGCGGGGGCTTCTGGGAGATCAACACGCCGAGTTGCATCGACTGGGGCCAGCAGTCCCGGATGGTGGAGCTGGTCGACAACCGCGACGGCACCCTGTCGATCTTCACGTTGACCGTCGATCACGCCGCACCGCCCGACGTGCGCCCGGGGGACCTCTCCCAGACGAACCTGGCGTCGACCAGCCGTCAGCTCGCCGCCAACCCGTGGTTCTGGGATGCCGCCGCGCTGCTCGGCACCCCGACCGACCGCAACACCGAGCTGTTGGTGAAGGCGCCGTTCGACCTCTCGCGGATCTCCGACGCCACACTCGAGGACCACTCCCTGCGCGTGAGCCTCCGCGAGAAGATGGGCATCAGCCCGCGCTGAGCCGGCGCCCCCGTCGGGCGGTGCCGGCTCAGTTGCAGCCCGGTGCCGGGGCGGACCCGCGCAGCACGGACGCGAACCACGTGACGACATCGCCAGCCGAGGCGTACCCGATGAGGTCGTGGCTCACCCCCGGGTAGGTCTGCTCGGTGGTGGCCGTCCCGTTGGCGCAGTACGAGGACACGAGCTTCGTGGTGGCCGACGGCTCGACGATGGTGTCGGCGTCGCCCTGGGTGACGAAGACGGGCGATTCGATGCGTGCACCGCCGGCGGAGTTCTTCGCCAGGAGGGTCGACCAGGGCTCCACCGAACCGGGATCGCCGACGAAGAAGCTCCCGGCGAGGGGCGCGGCGATGGCTGCCATCTGGTCGGACTGGGTGAGGTCGCACAGCTGGACCAGCGGGGCGATGGCGGGAAGCCCGTCGGCGGTGACGACCTGATCCGCCCGGGGTGTCGGGGTGGTGTCGGCGTACACCTCGGCGTAGGCGTTCACGGCGTAGGCACCGAGCACGATCCCCTCGGCGGTGTCGGCGTCGAGATCGAGCAGGTCGGCGAGCTCGCCGGCGGGCGCCGCCGCGGCGGTGGCCACGAGGTCGAGCTCGGGCGCGTACGACCTGGCCAGCTGGCCGGCGAAGAGCGATCCCTGCCCACCCTGGCTGTGACCCCAGAGCAACAGTCGGTCCCCTGCGCCGGTGTCGGGAAGGACGCGGGCGGCGCGGGCGGCGTCGAGGACGCTGCGGCCCTCGCTCTCGCCGACGAGATAGGGGTGGACACCGGGTGTGCCCAGACCCTCGTAGTCGGTGGCGGCCACGACGTAGCCGGCGGCGAGGAAGGCGTCGAGGCCCGGGATCAGCTCGAACACCGTCGACATGGTGGATGGGGCGCAGTCGTCGACGACGCCGGTGGTCGGGTGGGCCCAGCTCACGATCGGCCGGTCGGCGGGAATCGTCGTGGTGGCGGTCTGTCCACCGGTCGCGTCGGAGGTGGCGTCGTCAGGAAGAGGGGCGACGACGATGCCCGAGACGGCGATCCGTTCGCCGGTGATCCCCTCGGAGAGGTACAGGATGCGCCAGGCCTGCGATCCGGCCGGGGCGCCGGGCAGCGCCTCGCTGCGGATCACGTCACCGGGCCGGCCCTCGGGCAGCGGCTCCGGTGGGATGTAGAAGGCGTCGGAGGGCTCGCTGAAGGCGGGGTTGGTGGTTGCGGTCGTGGTGTCGCCGGGTGCGGCGGTGTCGTCGCTGCAGGCCGATGCGAGGAGGGCGGCGGCGGCCAGCGTCGCCAGGGCGACGGCACACCGGCGGCGCGGGCGTCGGCGCATCGACACCGTCGGGTGCAGCCGCTCCGGACCCCTGACCCGGTCGGTCACGAGGCGAAGTCGTCCGGGTTCACCGAGTCGATGAACTCGCGGAACTGTTCGACCACGTCGTCGCCCGGCGGTTCCTCGTCGTCGACCTCGGGTTCGACGATGCCGGCCTCGTCGAGGAGCTCCTCGGTGGCGTAGATGGGACAGTCGATCCGCAGGGCCAGCGCCATGGCGTCGGACGGGCGGCTGGAGATCTGAAGCGACGTGTCGCCGGAGGTCACGTGGAGCTCCGCGTAGAAGGTGCCTTCCTCCAGGTGGGTGATGAGCACCCGCTCGACGGTCCCGCCCAGGCGCTCCACGAGGTCCCGCATGAGGTCGTGCGTCATCGGGCGCTGGGTCACGACGCCGTCGAGCGCGAAGGCGATGGCGGTCGCCTCCGGCTGACCGATGAAGATCGGGAGGAGGCGGTGCTCCCCATCCAGCTCACGCAGCACGACGACCGGGACGTTGCCCGGCAGCTCGACGCGTACGGCGACCGGCTCCATCTCGACCATGACTGGACCCTACCGGGAGCGCTGCGACGCCGGGCGGGGGAACGCTCCGCCGTCGAGATCAGACCTGGCCGAGGTACCCGCGCAGCGCCGAGCGGACCATGGCCGCCCGCAGGTCGTCGGCCAGCTCGGCGAGGTCCTCGAGCATCTCGACCGCCTCCTGGCGAGCGTCGGGCCGGCGCTGCTTGAGCAACGGCGTGATGAGCTGCTCGAAGAGGCCGGCCTCCCGGTCGGCGGCCACCTTGTACATGCGCAGGTGCCTCGGTTCGATGCCGTAGCGCCGGAAGCCGACGGCGAGTCGAGCCACGATCAAGGCGTCCTCGTCGTAGTAGTCGACGCTCCCCATGGACCGGGCCGAGAGGAGGCCGTAGCGCTCGAGCTCGCCGAGCTCACGGGCGGTGAGGCCGGTGGCCGCGCTGAGATCGTCGAGCGAGAGGGTCACCGGGTCCTTCGCCGCGGGCGCCGGCGGCGCCCCGGGCTCGCCGGCGGGGTGCCCCGTGGGGTGCCGCCCACGACCGGAGGGTCCAGGGTCGGGTTCGGGGTCCGGTTCGGGCTCGGTGGGCGGAGGGCCCTCCACGAGCTGGGCGACGACCCGGGCGCGTTCGCGGTCCTCGCCGGGCGACGCGACGGCGCGGCTCACCGGGCCCGCCGGGTGGGCGTCCTCGTCGCTCACCACCCCCGCCCGCTTCAGCAACGTCAGGGGCGCCCGGGCGACCGGAGGCTCCTCACCTTCGACGGCGGCGCCGGCGTCCGACGAGCCGACGAGTGCCGCCGACGCGGCGCCCTCGGCGGCCAGCGGGAGCACACCGTCGGCCGCCGCGCCGTCGAGGTCCCCGCTGGCCAGGCGCTCCTTGATGACCTTCAGCGGCAGGAAGTGGTCGCGCTGTTGGGTGAGGATCCAACGCAGCCGCTCGACGTCGTCGTCGTGGAACTTGCGGTACCCCGACGGGGTGCGCTCGGGATCGAGCAGGCCCTGGCTCTCGAGGAAGCGGATCTTCGAGATCGTGATGTCGGGGAACTCCGGCTGCAACAGGGTGAGGACCTCCCCGATGGAGAGGTGGGTGCGGTCCGACGCCATCAGTCCTCGCCGACGCCGTGGAAGAACACCAGCTTGAACTTGCCGATCTGCACTTCGTCACCGTTGGCCAGCGGGGCGACCTCGATGCGTTCGCGATTGAGGTACGTGCCGTTGAGCGACCCGGCGTCGCACACCGAGTAGCCGCCGTCGTCGGTGCGCCGGAACTCGGCGTGGCGGCGCGAGACGGTGATGTCGTCGAGGAAGATGTCGCTGTCGGGGTGGCGCCCCGCCGAGATCACCTCGGCGTCGAGCGCGTAGCGGCTCCCCGCCTTCGGTCCCCGCTTGACGACCAGCATCCCCGTGTCGGCGGGCATGTCGTCGACCTCGACGCGCATCTCCTCCTCGACGGGGTCGGCGGGGAGGGTGGGGTGGAAGACGATCGTGGTGCTCTCCTCGGCGACCGTCTCGAGGACCGCGCCGCAGGAGGAGCAGAAGTTGGAGCCGAGCGGGTTGCGATGCCCGCAGTTGTTGCAGAAGACGTCGCTCACGTCGTCATCCCTCGATCAACCGCCGGTAGCCCTCCACGTCGAGCAGCCCATCCAGCTGGCCCGGGTCGTCGATCTCGATCACGCAGATCCAGCCGGCGCCGTAGGGATCGTCGTTGAGGACCTCGGGGGCGTCGGCGAGCTCGGCGTTGACCTCGACCACGGTGCCGGTGACGGGTGCGTAGATGTCGGAGACCGACTTGGTGGACTCGACCTCGCTCACCTTGGCGGCCGCCTCGACGGCCGCTCCGGTGTCGGGCACCTCCACGTACACGACGTCGCCGAGGGCGTCCTGGGCGTAGTCGGTGATCCCCACCGTGACCCGGTTGCCCTCGAGCCGCACCCATTCGTGGTCGGTCGAGTAGCGCAGGTCGTCGGGGAGGAGCACGCGCGGCACGCTAGCGGATCCGCCTGACCCTCGACACGAGCGTGAGGGTGGGGGCCCTCCGCGATGGGGACGTCCGCCTCAGCGCACCATCTGGCGGATCCGGCGGGCGTACTCCTCGGCCAGGCGGCGGGCGGCGTCCGGTGAGCTGCCCTCGGCCCACACGTGGGTGACCGGCTCCTCGGGATCGGGCAGGGCGAGGGCCCAACCGCCGTCGTGCACCACCTTCACCCCGTCGACGAGCACCGTCTCACGGTCCTTGCTCTGCTCCATGAGGCTGCGCATCACGAGGCCCTTCTGGTCCCACGGGGTGACGACGCTCTCGTGCACGAGGTGGACGCGGGGCAGCTTCTCGACCACCTCCGACAGCTTGAGGTCGTGGAACGAGAGGAGGTCGAGGACCTTGACGAGCGTGGCGGCGGCGTCGAAGCCGGGCATGAAGCCGGGGAGGATGAAGTTCCCGGACTGGTTGCCGGCGAAGCCCACCCCGGGCTCGGTGGCGGCGTCCATGAGCGCGGCGCTCGACATCTTGGTCCACACGACGCCGATGCCGTGCTGGTCGAGGATGCGCTTCGCCGTCGACGTGGTGTTCACGGGGAGGGCCACCCGGTCGCCGTGCAACGCACCGGGGAGCAGCGTGAGCAGGGCGAGCAACGTCTCGGTCGGGGTGAGGACGTGGCCCTCGTCGTCGATCAGGCGGAGCTGCTCGCCGTCGGGGTCGATGACCCCGCCGAGCTGGCTACCCGACGTGCGCACCAGGTCGCCGACGCGCAGCGCGTGGTCGTCGAGGTGGTCGCTGAGGACGCCGGCCGTGGAGATGAACGGGTTCACCGCCAGGACCTCGAGACCGAGCTTGGCCAGCACGTTCGGCATCGCGAACGAGGCCGACCCGTACGCGTAGTCGATCACCACCTTGAACCGGGCGGCCCGTATCCGGTCGACGTCGACGGTGGCCTCGAGGGCCGTGGAGTAGTGCTCGAGGGCCCGGGGCGCGTAGCCGATGTCGCCGATCTCGCCCGGGAAGACGCGACGGAAGTCCTGGCGGTCGTAGAGGCGCTCGACCTTGCGCTGCACCTCCTCGGTGATGTCGAGGCCCTCGTCGTCGAAGAACCGGATGAGCAGCGACTGCGGGTCGTTCCTGTCGAGGCGTACGGTGAGCCCGCCGCGGGCGGTGGGGCGACGCATGACGAAGCGGGTGACGGGAACCGAGGCGACCTCGAGGTCCTCGACGTTGACGCCGACGGCGTTGAGCCCGGCCATCATCGCCCGCTTGAGCATCCGGGCCGATCGGCTCGAGTCGCGCGAGGTGATGACCGTGCTCCCCTGCTTGAGCAGGCCGCCGTAGGCCATGGCCACCCGGACGGCGAACTCGGGGGTGATGTCGACGTTGGCCAGCCCGTTGACCCCGTTGCGCCCGAAGAGGCTGCGCGCCCCGCGGGACTCCCAGACGATCGACTCGTTGACCACCGCGCCGGCTTCGATGGTCTTGAAGGGGTAGATCTTGACCTCGGCACCGATCGACGCCTCGTCGCCGACGAAGCACTCGTCGCCGAGCACCACGCCCTCCTCGGTCCGCACCCCCTTGCGCAGATCGCAGGAGCGGCCGACCACGGTCCCCCGGAGGCGCACGGCCTCACCGAGGTAGGCGTGGTCGTTGACGACCGTCCGCTCGAGGAACGCGTCCTGGCGGATGCGCACGTTGGCCCCGAGCACGGTGTACTCGCCGATCACGGCGTCGGCCTCCACGCGGCAGTTCTCCCCGATGACCGCCGGGCCGACGATCGTCGCCTCGGTGTGGACGTCGGCGTTCTCGCCCAGCCAGACCCCGGGCCGCACCTCGAACCCCGGGATCTCGACGCGGACCCTGCCGTCGAGGATGTCCTTGTGGGCCCGCACGTAGGAGTCGATGGTGCCGACGTCCTCCCAGTAGCCCTCGGTGACGGCCCCGTAGAGCGGCCGGCCGTCGGCGAGCAGCGCCGGGAACACCTCGCCGGAGAAGTCGACGGGGCGCCCCTCCTCGATGTAGTCGAAGATCTCCGGCTCGAGCACGAAGATGCCGGTGTTGATGGTGTCGCTGAACACCTGGCCCCACGTGGGCTTCTCGAGGAAGCGCTCGATCGAGCCGTCGTCGCGGGTGATGACGATCCCGAACTCGAGCGGGTTGTCGACGTGGGCCAGGCCGATGGTGGCCATCGCGCTCTTCTCGTCGTGGGTGGCGACGATGGCGCTGATGTCGACGTCGGTCAGCACGTCGCCGGAGATGACGACGAAGCGCTCGGTGAGATGGTCCTTGGCGTTGCGCACGGACCCGGCCGTGCCGAGCGGCGTCTCCTCGGTGGCGTAGGTCATCGTGACCCCGAAGTCGGACCCGTCGCCGAAGTACTCGCGGATGGAGTTCGCCATGAAGGCGACGGTGACCACGATGTCGTCGATGCCGTGGCGCTTCAACAGATCGACGACGTGTTCCATCATCGGCCGGTTCACCAGCGGCAACAGCGGCTTCGGGGCGTTGGAGGTGAGCGGGCGGAGCCGGGTGCCCTCGCCGCCGGCCATGATCACGGCCTTCATGGGGTCCTCCTCGGGGGGTGGGGCCGCCCGTCGGCGCGAACGGCTTCCTACCCCCGAACCTACTGCGCCCTCGCGGCGCGGCCGTCCCGCAGGGCGATGACGGCGATGGGGACGTACCGGACTGCCGCGTAGTAGCTGAGGGCGAGGCCGGGGAGCCCGGTGAGCCAGGCCGCCGCCTGGAACAGATCGGCGCTCGCGAGGTCGCTGGCCCCGCCGATGAACAGCGGGAACGCGAACATCAGCCCGAACGTGCCGGCCTTGCCGTACCAGGTGACGTCGATGCGCCTCGCGCCCAGGGCGGCCAGGGCCAGCGTCGCCCCGGCGACCACCGCCTCACGTACGAGCACGGCGATGCAGAACCACAGCGGTGCGGCGTCGGCGACGACGATGCTCACGATGGCGACGAAGAACAGCAGACGGTCGGCGACCGGGTCGAGGACCTTGCCGACCGTCGACACCTGGTGCCAGCGACGCGCGAGGTAGCCGTCCACCCAGTCGGTGGCGCCGAGCACCGCCAGCAGGATCCCGGCGGCGGGGAGGGCCTCCTGCACCAGCAGTAGCCACACGAACAGCGGGAGGCAGGCCAGGCGGAGGGCGGTGATGAGGTTGGGGACGGTGAGCACCCGGTCCTCGCCACCGCCCGGTGTCGGGGGTTCGGGCTCCGGCGGCGGCGCCATGGCGGGCACTCTACGATCCGGTTTCCATGACCACGATCTTCACCCGCATCCTGAACGGCGAGCTGCCCGGCCGCTTCGTGTACCGCGACGACGTCAGCGCGGCCTTCCTCACCATCGCGCCGATCACCCCGGGCCACACCCTGGTCGTGCCGGTCGCCGAGGTGGACCACTGGGTCGACCTCGACGACGACATCGCCGGCCATCTGATGGTCGTGGCCAAGAAGGTGGCCGTGGCCCAACAGGAGGTGCTCGAGCCGACCCGCGTCGCGCTGATCATCGCCGGCCTCGAGGTGCCCCACACCCACCTGCACGTCCTGCCCATCCACTCCGAGCGCGACATCGACTTCTCCAAGGCCCGCACGGACACCCCTCCCGACGAGCTCGACGCCGTGGCGGCGAGCCTCGCCGCGGCGATCACGCCCTGACCCGCCGTCGCGACCCCTAGACCAGCGTGGCCTGTGCCGGCGGCGGGCCGGCCTCGTCCACGGGGTCGAGCAGGTGGGCTCCCTGGTTGCGCACGTTGTTGACCTCGGTGCTGACGGGGCGGAGCTCGAGCAACGACGACGGTGCGGGCACCAACAACCGCCCCAGCACCTCGAGGTCGTCGACCTGCGGATCGAGCCACGTCGCCCAGGCCCGACGGGGAAGGATCACCGGCATCCGGTCGTGGACGGGCTGCACCTTCTCGTTGGGCTCGCCGGTGATGATCGTGCACGACCGGAGCACGTCCGCTCCCCCGTCCCGCTCGGCCTCGGTGGCGTTCGGGTCTTTCCACGTCTCCCACAGGCCGGCGAAGGCCAGGGGCTCGCCCGAGGCCGCGTGGATGTACATCGGCTGCTTGCGCTTCTGGCCGGGAACCACCTTCCACTCGTAGAAGCCGTCGGCCGGGACGAGGCACCGTCGGCGGGCGAAGGCCGCCTTGTACGCGCTGCTGGTGGCGAGGCGCTCGGCCCGGGCGTTGATCATCCGGTTCCCGACCGACGGGCTCTTGGCCCACCGGGGCACGAGCCCCCAGTGCATGGGGGTCACCCGCCGGGTGCGGCCGTCGGAGAGCACGACGTACACGTCGTTGGTGGGGGCGACGTTGTACCGGGGCTCGAGCGCCGCTTCCGGGGCCGCGGCGTCGAAGTAGGCGGCCACGTCGGCCGGCGGGGTGGCGGAGACGAAGCGACCGCACATGGTCGAGACGGTAGCGGCGGGCGTCTCAGGGTCGGTCGACGTCGGTCTCGTCGAGGCCGACCTCCGGGCGCAGCGTCGGGAAGAGGATGACCTCCCGGATGCTCTCCACCCCGGCGAGCAGCATGACCAGCCGGTCGACGCCGAGTCCCATCCCGCCGGCCGGGGGCATGCCGTACTCGAGGGCCCGGATGTAGTCGAGGTCGACGTCGGCCGCCTCGGGGTCGCCGGCCGCCTTGGCGGCCGCCCCCTCACGGAAGCGGGCCAGCTGCTCGACCGGGTCGTTCAGCTCGCTGTAGGCGTTGGCCAGCTCGCGGCCGTCGACGATGACCTCGAAGCGCTCGACGAGGGTGGGGTCGTGGCGGTGCGGCTTGGCCAGCGGTGAGGTCTCACGGGGGTGGTCGAGCACGACCGTCGGCTCGACCACCTTGGGTTCCACGAGCTCGTCGTAGACCTCGTGGGTGCAGCGACCGGCCCCCCAACCGTCCTGCCACGCCAGTCCGAGGCCGTCGAGGACCGCCCTGGCTTCGCCGACCGGCATGGCGGGGTGGATGTGCACGCCGACCACCTCGGCGATGAGGTCGACCATCGTGACGCGGCGCCACGGCCCCGCGAGGTCGAGCGTACGGCCTCGGCACTCCACGGTGGTGGTGCCGTTGGCGGCGAGCGCCGCCGAGGCGACGAGTGCCTCGGTGAGGTCGATCATCTCCTGGTAGTCGCCGAAGGCCTCGTAGGCCTCGAGCATCGTGAACTCGGGGTTGTGGCGGGTGTCGATGCCCTCGTTGCGGAACACCCGCCCGATCTCGTAGACCCGCTCGAGGCCGCCGACGAGGAGCCGCTTGAGGGGCAGCTCGAGGGCGATCCGCAGGTAGGTGTCGAGGTCGAGGGCGTTGTAGTGGGTGACGAAGGGGCGGGCGGTGGCCCCGCCCTGGCGGAGGTGCAGCATCGGTGTCTCGACCTCGAGGTAGCCGCGGGCCCGAAGCACCTGGCGCAGGGCGTCGACGGCGGCCACACGGACCTCGAACACCCGACGGGCGTCGTCGTTGACGGTCAGGTCGACGTAGCGCTGCCGGAAGCGCAGGTCGACGTCGGAGAGGCCCTTCCACTTGTCGGGCAGCGGGCGCAGCGCCTTGGCCAGGAGGGTGAACGAGGTGACCTTCACGGAGAGCTCGCCCTTCCGCGTGACCATCACCGTGCCCTCGACGCCGATCCAGTCGCCCCGATCGAGCTCGTTGAAGGCGACCATGGCCTCCTTGCCGACGACCCCCGCGGAGACGAAGAGCTGCACCTCGCCGCTGCGGTCGCGGAGCTGGCCGAAGGTGAGTCGCCCCTGGTCGCGCTTGAGCATCAGCCGCCCGGCCACGGCGACGGCGACCTCGGTCTCCTCCCCGGCCTCGAGGCCCCCGAACTCGCTGCGCAGCTCGCCGAGCGTGCGATCACGGTCGAAGCGGTGCGGGTAGGGGTCGACGCCGTCGGCGCGGAGCTGATCGAGCTTGGCGTAGCGCTGGGCCCGGATCGACGCCCGCTCCGCTTCGACCTCGGCGTCACTCGGCTCGGGTGGGAACTCGTCGGGGTCGGGATCGGTCATGGACACCAGCTCGGCGTAGGGGCGCGGGGTGGCGCCGCCGGCGCCGTGGCGAGCGTAGCGGTGCTCCGGCAGGGGCCCGGCCTCGTCGTCCACGACACCCGAATCGCCGAAGGGACGAGCGGGTCGACCATGCCGCCGGACACGTCCGGTGCGTGTCGGTGGGCACGGACCGCGACGGCCGGCGGGGGCGACCATCGATCCATGACCGACACCACGAGCTCCCCAGACCGCTCCCTCGCCCCCGACCACCACACCGCAGGTGACGCCGTCGCCATCGAGCGGCGGATCGACGAGCTGTTCGCCATCAGCCGTCGCCATGCCGAAGCGGCACGGGAGGCCTTCGTCGAGGCGATGGAGCTCCAGCGTCTCGTCGACCGACCCCACGAGGTCGACCTCCGCCGCTGAGCCCCTCCGCAGGGCCGGCTCGCGGTCCTGGCTCGACTCGCAGTCGTGGCTGTGCCCCTGGCCGGGACCGGCCACCTCGGCGACGGCCCCGTCCGGGCAGAATTGGTCGGGCTGGCGGGATTCGAACCCACGACCTTCGGTCCCCCAGACCGACGCGCTAACCAAGCTGCGCCACAGCCCGTGAAGGGCGCACCCTACTCCCCCGCCGCGACCATCTCCGAATCGCCGTCGGGGGCTCGCGACGGCGACACGACGCGGTACGCGAAGGGGTCGAAACGACGTGTGCGCCACCAGTACGACAGGGAGAACCCGGGCCACAGCGTGTCCACCCGACCGTCGGCGGAGCGGTACCAGCTCTCACAACCGGACAACCACACCGTGTCCTGCATCCGGCGCTGCACGGCGGCGTAGGAGGTGGCCTGCACCTCCGGACGGAGGTCGAGCGCGGCGACCCCTTCGCGAAGCCGATGACGCAGAGCACCGAGCACCCAGTGGAGCTGCGCCTCGATCATGAACACGATCGAGTTGTGCCCGAGCCCGGTGTTGGGTCCGGCGAGGAGGAACAGGTTCGGGAACCCCGCCACCGAGATGCCGAGATGGGTGGCCGCCCCGCCCCGCCACGCCTCGCCGAGCTCGCACCCGCCCCGGCCGCGGACCTGCATCGGCGCCAGGAAGTCCGTCGCCGCGAACCCCGTCCCCAACACGATGGTGTCGGCCGGGTGCACGACCCCGTCGACCGTGCGCACGCCGCCCGGCACCACCCGCTCGATGCCGACGGTCACGAGGTCGACGTCGGGGCGGGCCAGCGTCGGATACCAGTCGTTCGACAGCAGCAGTCGCTTGCACCCCGGCGTGTAGGTCGGCGTCACCGCGGCCCGCAGGCCGGGGTCGGCGATCGACGCCTCGATGTGGTCACGACCCATCTCCACGACCCGCGCCGTCACCCGGTCGTTACCGAGGAACGCCAGCGCGGACAGCTCCTGGCGGGCGTAGATGCGCCACCGGTGCAACCGGGCCAGCACCGGGAACCGGGTGTACAGCCGTCGCTTCCACGACGGCACCGGGCGGTCGTCCCGAGGCAGGACCCATGGCGCGCTGCGCTGGAACACGTCGACGTGCCCGGCGATCGACGCGATCTCGGGGACGAACTGCACGGCGCTGGCCCCGGTGCCGATCACGGCCACCCGCTCCCCCCGCAGGTCGTGGGTGTGGTCCCACCGCGCCGAGTGGAAGACCGCACCCTCGAACTCGCCGAGCCCGGGGATGTCCGGGACCCGGGGTGTGGAGAGCGGCCCCGTGGCGTTGACGACCACGTCGGCGGTCGTGACCGTGCCGTTCGCGGCGGTGACCGACCAGGTGGCCGAGGCGTCGTCCCAGCGCAGCTCACGCACCGTGACCCCGAAGCGGATCGAGGGGCTCAGACCGTGACGTTCGACGACCCCGCGGAGGTACTCCTCGATCTCGGGCTGTCCGGGATAGGCCCGCGACCACCCCGGCTCGAGGTCGAACGAGAACGAGTAGAGGTGGCTGGGGATGTCGCATGCGCAGCCCGGATAGGTGTTGTCACGCCAGGTCCCGCCCACGTCGTCGGCCCGCTCGAGGATCGTGACGTCGTCGAACCCGGCGCGGCGGGCCACGATGGCGGCGCCGATGCCCGCGAAGCCGGCACCGATGACCACGATCCGGGTGCGCCCCGGCCGGGTCAGCGGTTCAGGAACCACTCGACGCCCTCCACCGCCCGCCAGCCCAGGTACACCACGAGGGCGACCACCAGGATCCAGAAGTGCCACGGGGCCCGCGACGACGACGGGGGCTCGGCGATGGGCCGTCCGCAACTCGGACAGGTCCCGTCGGGCGGCATGGAGTTCGGGCTCCAGAACTTGTCGCAGTCCTCACAGAACGGCACGAGCGCCTCGGTACGACAGATCGGAGCCGTCAGGTGCGACGAACGGCGAGGATGGCGACGTCATCTTGCAGCGGGCCGCTCGAGAAGTCGCTGGCCGCCTCGAGGAGCGACTTGCACAGTACGTCCGCCGGGATCCCGGGGTCACGCCGGATGATCTGGGCGATGCGGTCCTCACCGAAGAGCTGGCCACCGTCGCGTACCTCCGACAGCCCGTCGGTGTAGAGGAGGCAGAGGTCGTCGACGTCGAGGCGGACCTCCCGGCTGGCGTAGGCCGCGTGGGGGTCGAGCATCACCACCGGGCCGGTGGCCCGCAGCGGACGCACGTCGCGGTCGTGCCAGAGCCATACCGCCGGATGCCCGGCCGAGGCGTAGCGCAGGGTGCCTGCCGAGGTGTCGAACACCACGACGCACAGCGAGATGAACTCCTCGTGGCCGCCGACGGCGGTGATCTGCGCGTTGAGCTCCTCGAGGGCCTGGGCCGGATCGCGGTACTGGCGCAGGAAGACCCGCAGGAGGTACTTCGCCTGGAAGGCCGTGATGGCCGGCTCGATGCCGTGGCCCGACACGTCGCCGATCACCGCGGCGACACGGGTGGGCCCGAGTCGGACCAGGTCGTAGAAGTCGCCGGCCATCAGACCCGAGCCGGGTTGGTAGACCCGGCCGACCTCGAACCCCTCGAAGCCGGGCAGCTCCTCGGGGGCGAGGCGCTCGGCCCAGCGCCGGGGGGCCAGCTCCTCCTGGGAGAGCACCTCCTGGGCCCGGCGGTCGAGCTCGGCGCGGGCCTGGGCGACGCGCGCCTCCGCCACGAAGTTCCGCCCGAGGACGATCGACACGATCGCCGGGGCGGCGACCACCGAGAGGGCGAGGGCCTCGTTGCGCGTCGCCTGCCAGGCGAACAGGCCGGTCACCGCGGCGAGCACCAGGTAGGTGCCGGCCGAGAGCGCGTCCTTGCGGTAGTCCGAGCGCACCAGGGTGACCAGCTCCGGGTCGCCCTGGGCGTTCTCGAGGCGACGCAGCTGGCGGAGGCGGTAGCGCGCCGAACGGGCCCACACCACGGCCGCGACCACGCAGGCGAGGGCGACGACCGACAGGAGAGGCTGCGCCATAGGGCCTCGATGGTACCGCCGGGGACCCACCCCTCCGGGGACGACCACGGTGCGTGGGCACGACCGCCGGAGCGAGGGAGGCGTCCCGAGCGGGACTCAGCGGGGCCGGCGGTCCAACAGCGCGGCGACGTTGCTGGGGACGGCACCGTCGGCCCGTCCGGCGGCGTGGGCGGCCATCCGCTCGATCCGCCCGCCGAGCAGGGCGGGGGCCCACTCGGGGAGCTCCTCTCGGCCCCGCAGATCGAGGGTGGCGCGATCGAGCTCGACGAGCAGCTCGAGGGAGGAGGCGATGCGACCGGTGAGCACGGTGGGGTCGGCGGTGCACAGTGCCAGCGCGGCCTCCGCCATGGTCTCCAGGGGCTCGTAGAGGTGCGCGGGGAGGTCCGAGTGGGCCACCAGCAGCTCGGTGGCCGCCGCGGCCTGTGGGGCGAGGGTGTTGGCGACGACACCGTCGGGGGCGACCTCCGCGGCGAGGCTGGCCGTCCACCGGTCGAGGAAGGCCTTGGTGCCGCCGTAGATGGTGCCCATCGTGGCCGGTGCGGTGTCGGGGAACGGGGGCCCCTGCGGGGGGATGGCGGTGGCCGACGACAGGTTGAGCACCCACCCGCTCCCCCGTTCGCGCATGCCCGGCACCACTCTGCGTACGAGGTGCCACGGTGCCCAGAAGTTGAGCTGGAGCACGTGCTCGACCGCCGCGTCGCTCCAGTCCATGAGCGACCTGAACCCGCCGCCGGCGGCGTTGTTCACCAGGATGTCGACCGGTCCCAGCTCCGCCTCGACCCGGTCGACGAGCGTGCCCCTGTCGACCGCGGGGTCAGCGAGGTCGAAGGGAACGGCCAGCACCGCTGCGCCGACCGACCGGAGGTCGTCGGCGGCGCCGTCGAGCGTGCCCAGGTCGGCCATGCCGGCGCGGGGCCGCGAGCAGATGGCCACCGCAGCCCCCTCTGCGGCCAGGCGGAGGGCGATGGCCTTGCCGATGCCCCGGCTCGCCCCGGTGACGAGGGCGACCCGCCCTGCGCACGCGTTCCCCATCGGTGGCTCAGTCGCGCTTTCGGACCCGGAGCTTGATCGGGGTGGCTCCCATGTCGAAGGCCTCCCGGAGCGAGCGTTCGAGGTACCGCAGGTATGACGGGGGCATCTCCTTGTTCGAGAAGAGCGTGAAGGTGGGAGGATCGGTGGCGCCCTGGGTGGCGTACAGCACCCGCGCCCCGTGCGGGGCCGGCTGGGCGGCCTGGGCGGCCCGGATCACCTGGTTCACCTTCCGGGTGGGCACCCGCCGGTGGTAGTCGTCGATCGTGCCGGCGAGGGCGGGGAGCAGCCGGTGCACCCCCTTGCCGCTCAGGGCGCTGATGCGCAGCACCGGCGACTCGCCGATGAAGTGGAGGCGCTGGCTGATCTGGTAGCTCACGTTCTCGCGCTGGTCGGCGTCGAGGAGCTCCCACTTGTTCAACAGGACCACGACGGGGCATCCGGCGGCGTCGATCCGCTCGGCGAGACGCTGGTCCTGGGCGGTGACGCCCACCGTGGCGTCGATGACGAGCAGGGCCACGTCGGCCCGGTCGATGGCCTGGAGAGCCCGCACCAGCGAGTAGTACTCGGTGCCCTCGTCGATCTTGCTCCGGCGGCGCATGCCGGCGGTGTCGATGAACCGGACCGGTCCGTCCGGGGTCTCCACGACGGTGTCGACGGCGTCTCGTGTCGTACCGGGCATGTCGTGCACGACCGACCGGTCGTCGCCGATCAGGCGGTTGAAGAGGGTGGACTTGCCGACGTTCGGACGACCGACGATGGAGACCGAGAAGATCTTCTCCTCGGGCCCGACCTCGTCCACGACGTCGGCCGGCGCCTCCGGTTCGGGTCCGAAGGTGTCGACCAGGGCGTCGAGGAGGTCACCGGTCCCCCGGCCGTGCAGGGCGCTCACCGCGTGGGGGTCGCCCACCCCGAGGCGCAACAGCTCCCAGATGGCCGCCTCCCGGTTCGTGTCGTCGACCTTGTTGGCGACGAGCAGGACGGGGCGTCCACCGCGGCGCAGCAACGCGGCCACCCGGCTGTCCTCCTCGGTGATGCCCACCGTGGCGTCGACGACGAAGAGCACGGCGTCGGCGTCGGCGATCGCCCGCTCGGACTGGCGGGAGACCTTCTCGTCGAGGTCGTCGCCGCCGGGCAGCCACCCGCCGGTGTCGATCAGGCGGAACTCCCGGCCCTGCCACTCGGCCACGACCTCCTTGCGGTCACGGGTGACGCCGGGCTTCTCCTCGACGATCGCCTCGCGGCGGCCGACGATGCGGTTGAACAGGGTGGACTTCCCGACGTTGGGGCGGCCGACGACCGCGACCGAGGGGAGCTCGGCGACGACCGGCACCGGAGCGGGCGCCTCGGCGTCCTCCCCGACGACGTCGTCGACGTCGTCGTAGGGGTCGGCGAAGGTGTCGACCTCGTCGGCCGGCTCGGGGGCGGACTGCTCGTCGAGGGGCATGTCGGTCATCGGGGCTCCAACGCGACCCGCAGGGCGATCCCGTCGGTGGCCACGATCTCGACCGCCCGGGGCAGGTCGTCCGGCGTGAGCCCGTCGAGGAACCGGCCCTGGGAGAGGCACACGTCGGGCAGGAGGTACCGGTGCCCGACAGGCTCCTGGGCGAGCACGCGGGCCAGGTCGGCGCCCACCATGAGGCCCGCCACACCGGTGTTGCCCCCGAAGAAGTGGTTCTCGACGGTCACCACCCGGACGTCGTCGCGGCCCAGGTCGGCGAGCAGCGGACCGAGCACCTGGGCGCCGTAGGTGCCGGTGAGCACCCCGACGGGCGCCCGCCGCGGCGGCCGGAGCACCACGCTGGCGCCGCCGACCGTTGCCGCGGCCGCCGGGGCGGACCCCCCGGAGCGGGGGGCCCGATAGCCCTCGGGCGGCGCCCCGTCGACCCAGCTGAAGAACCCGGTGGCCACCCCCGTCGGCTCGTCGACGAGACCCCGGAACTCCAACTCGAAGGTGCGGGCCATGCCCACGCCGTCCTCGTGCATCGGGAAGCCCTCGTAGGCGTCCGCCGGCGGGAAGGGCTCGCCGGCGAGCAGGTAGTACTCGTCGGCGGCGAAGACCAGGCGCCGGCCGAGCGTGTGGCGGAAGACGTCCTGCCAGTCGTGCACCGCGGCGAGCACGGCTCGCGCCTCGTCGACGGTGTGGGCGCGCATCGTCGCCTCCGGGTTGTGGCGGCTCACCCCGAGCGGCACCACGCACACCGTGGCGAGCTCGGGGAAGCGGTCGAGGATGCCGGCGAGGGTGTCGTCCAGGACCTCCCCGTCGTTGCGGTCGGGGCAGACGACGATCTGACCGTGCACCTCGATGCCGTGGTCGAGCAGGGCCCGCAACCAGCGCAGGCTCGTGGCGCCCCGGCGGTTGCGCAGCATGGCGGTGCGCACCTCGGGGTCGGTGGCGTGGATCGACACGTGCAGGGGTCCGAGGCGTTCGGTCACGACCCGCTCGAGATCGGCCTCGGTGAAGCGGGTGAGGGTGGTGAAGTTGCCGTAGAGGAACGACAGCCGGTAGTCGTCGTCCTTCAGGTAGAGGCTCTCGCGCAGCCCCGGCGGCAGCTGGTAGATGAAGCAGAACTCGCAGTGGTTGTCGCACGTCCGGACCTGGTCGAACAGGGCGCTGTGCACCTCGGCGCCCAGGGGCTCGCCGTCGCCCTTCACCACCTCGAGCTGGAGTCCGAGCCCGCCCCGGGCCACGTCGAGGACGAGGTCGGCCTCGTCGGCGAGCAACTGGTACGCGATCACGTCCCGGGGCACCTCGCCGTTGAGCGCGAGGATCTCGTCGCCGGGTTGCAGGCCCACGCGGGCCGCCGGTGAGCCGGGCGCGACGGCGACGACTCGGGGCGCGGACATGGCCCACCACGCTACCGGCCCCGACCGTCGGGTCCCCTCACCACCGCCGCGGGCCGCGGGAGCCGACGGGCCCCGGCGGTAGCCTCGACCAAGATGAGCGACGCCCACCTCCGAAGCGACGGACCGGCCGATGCCGGCACCGGTGAGCCCCGGGTCGACCTCGTGCTGCTGGCCGCACCGCGGGGCTTCTGCGCCGGCGTCGAGATGGCCATCAAGGCCTTGGCGTGGATGGTCCGGGCCTTCGAACCGCCCGTGTACTGCTACCACGAGATCGTCCACAACCAGAAGGTGGTGCGTCGCTTCGAGGACCTCGGCGTGGTGTTCGTGGACGACATCGCCGCCGTGCCCCCGGGTCGGCCGATCATGCTCTCGGCCCACGGCTCGGCCCCCGAGGTGGTGGCCGCCGCCCGGGCCAACGGCGGCTACGTCGTCGACGCGGTGTGCCCGCTGGTCACCAAGGTCCACCACGAGGTGAAGGTCCGCGCCGGCAAGGGCTTCCAGATCGTCTACGTCGGCCACGAGGGCCACGAGGAGGCCGAGGGGACGATGGCCGTCGCCCCCGACGCGATCCACCGGGTCGAGTCCCCCGCCGAGGTGGCCGCGCTGCCCGCCTTCGACCAGCCCATCGCCCTCCTCGCCCAGACGACCCTCAGCCACCGCGACTGGGACGACGTGCTCGATGCCACGAGGGAGCGCTACCCCGACCTCTGGATGCCCGGCCGGTCCGACCTGTGCTTCGCCACCACGAACCGCCAGTCGGCGCTGATGGCCATCGCCCCGCGTTGCGACGCCGTGGTCGTGATCGGTTCGGCGAACTCCTCCAACACCCGGGCGCTGGAGGCACTGGCCCGCGACGCCGGTTGCCCGCGGGTCTACCGCGTCAACAGCCCCGACGAGGTCCCCGACGACCTCGGGGGCACCGTGGGGGTCACCGCCGGTGCGTCGGCGCCCGAGGACCTCGTCGAGGCCGTCATCGAGCGCCTGGCCCCCACCGGCGGCGTCGAGGAGATCACCATCACCACCGAGGACGAGTACTTCCCGCCGCCGCGCAACCTGCGTGACCTCCTGGGGGCGATCGACGCCGCCGCCACGTTCATGCTCGGCGGGCCCGTCGACGACCGTCCGGCGGTCAACGACCGGGTCATCGCGGCCAGCACCGTGCTGCGCAGCCTGGGCTGACCCGCGCCGCCGTCGGCCTCCCACGCCGGGGCGACCGATGGCAGAATGGGTCCATGTCTGCCACCTTCACCCGCATGGACGAGTCGACCCTCGAGGACTGGATGGAGATCGGCGCCCAGACGTCGGCCAACCAGGGGCGGGTGGCCGACCGGATGCTCGACCTGCTCGAGTCGCTCTCGACCATCACCGACGGCTTCGGCACCGACCAGCTCACCCACTGCCTGCAGACGGCCACGCTCGCCGAGCGGGCCGGAGCCGACGACGAGGTGGTGTTCGCGGCGCTGCTGCACGACGTCGGCAAGGCGATCAGCGTCCCCAACCACCCGGCCATCGCCGCCGAGATGATCCGGCCCTACGTGCGCCCGGCCGTCTACGAGATGATCCGGGTGCACCAGGACTTCCAGGGCCGCCACTACTACGCCCACTTCGGCGGTGACCCCGACGCACGGGAGACCCACCGCGACGAGCTGACCGACGAGGAGTGGGAGCTCTCGGAGCGCTTCGCCGACGAGTGGGACCAGGTGGCCTTCGACCCGGCGTACGACACGCTGCCGCTCGCGCACTTCGAGCCGCTGGTCCGCCGCATCACCGCCCAGGCCCACATGGTCCCGGCCACCCGATCCGCGGGTGACCGCTACGGCGAGACCTGATCCGACGCACGCCGCGGCGCGGGTGGCTAGTGTGCCGCCCGTGACGATCGTCACATGACACGGGCGTGCCCCGGATGAGAGGTCCTACGTCGAGGAACGCCCCAGCGAAGGGAGTCGTCGATGTACCTCTTCAGCCGTGCCGTGACCCTGCGGGGTAGCCCCCGTCAGGTGGCCCCGTGGGTCCAGAAGGTGACCGCCCACGTGAACGCCAACAGTTCCCTGGACGTCACCGCCTGGAACGCCGACTTCGGCCACCCGATCGGCACCTTCGTCTGGAACGCCGTGGTCGAGTCCCAACAGGCGCTGGCGGAGGGCGTCGCCGGGCTGGTCGCCGACGACGCCTACCACGGCGTCCTGGAGGAGGCGGCCGACATGGTCGTGGCCCCCGGCGAGGACGCGCTGCGATCCATGGTGCACGGATCACCGTCCGAGAACTCGGTCGGGTCGGTGGCCATGGTGACCACCGGCGTGTCCCTGCTGGAGCGCACGGGGGATGTGCTCGCATGGTCGGTCGACATCGCCCAGTACGCCGAGAAGGTGGCCGGCACCCCGGTGTCGGTCTGGACGAACGCCTTCGGCAACATGACGGAGATGACCTTCATCTCCGTCTTCGAGTCGCTCGCGGCGCTCGAGTCGAGCAACCAGACGCTCAACGGCGACGCCGGGTGGATGGATCGGCTGCACGCCTCCGGCGGGCTCTGGGTCACCGGCTCCGGGTTGGTGGCCCGGTTCACCAGGATGATCTGACGGGCCGCTCGCCGCGTCGTCGGTCCCGGTCCGGGGCCGACGACGTGGGGCGGCGGGCTCAGAGCCCGCGCTGGTCCTCGACGAGTCCGAGCAGCACCTGCGCGGAGTCGAGGTAGGTCTTCTCGGAGATGAAGGCGTGTTGGGTGCCGGTGTAGAGGTCCCGGAAGGCCCGCTCGAGACGGCTCCCCTCACGGATCGAGGTCGTCCCTGCGGCGAGGTGGGCCCACTGGGCCACCTCCCGTGACGCCTCGGTGGCGTAGGTGGCGGCGATGCGCATGTCGGCGCGCATCGTGGGGGTGAGCTCCTCCCCGGCGGCCACGGCGGCCTCCGCCGACCCGAACGTGTCGTGCACCAGCAGCCGGGCGGCGCGCCACATGCCGGTGTGGTGGGCGAAGCCCCGTTGGAACGACGCCTTGTGGGCCAGGGTCTCCATGTCGCCCATCCGGGTCTTGGCGAGAGCCACCTCGGCGACGTCGTGGAGCATGCTCTCGGCGACCCCGAGGGCCCACGCCGCGTGCCCACCGGCGGTGATCGCCATCAGCCCCATCCGGAACGCCGGCGACGTGCCCCGGTACGGGGACCGGGCGAAGAGGTTGAACACCCGGTGGGAGGGCACGAACGTGTCGGTCAGGTTGTAGTCGTAGGAGCCGGTCGCCTTGAGGCCCTGGACGTGCCAACCGTCGGTGAAGGTGATCTCGTCACGGTGGAAGACGCCGGCGAGCAGCTGGATCTCCCCGTCGGGGTCGAAGACGAAGTTGCCGTCGTCGATGGGGAGGAAACCGGCGCACACCCACTCCGAGTGGCCCGTGCCGGAGCCGAAGTTCCACGAGCCGGTCACCCGGTAGCCGCCCTCGACGACCAGCCCCTGGCCGTTGGGGGCGAACTGGCCGCCGAGGGTCACCCGGGTCGAGAGGTCGCCGAAGACCTCGTCGAAGCCCTCCTCGGGGAGGTAGGCGGCCACCGCGGCCGCCGACGGCAGGTTGGCGATGCCGATCCACCCGAACGACCCGTCGAGGAACGCCATGCGCTGCCAGGTGGACAGCATGTCGGCGAAGGTCGGTTCGGACCCGCCGGCGGGCGCAGGGTTCATGTAGCGCATGAGACCGCTGTCCCAGAGCGCGTCGACGATCGGTGCGGTCATGGTCCGGGCGTCCTCGGCGGCCCCCGCCTCGGCGAGCACCACCTCCTGCATCGCCGCCACGAGGGCCGTTCCGTCGTTCTCGAGCGTCATCGTCATGGGTGATGTTGTAGCGCATGGCACCGGCGACACCGAGGTCGCACGGCGGACCCCGCGACCGGCCGGATCGACCGACGTCGTCACTCGTGGCGGTTCGGGCACCCGGCCAGGGCCTGGGCCTCGTCGAAGAGCGGTTGGATGGCGTCGCCGAGCTGCGTGGAGAGCTCCCTCACCACTCGGCGCGGCACCCTGCCCCCCTCCGTCGCCGGGGCGGGGATCGGCGCCCCGACCACCATCACCACCTTCACCGGACGCGGGATCCGGGCCCCTTTCGGCATGGCCCGCTCGGTGCCGCCCAGCCCGACCGGCACGATGGGGGCACCGGTGCGGCTGGCCACGTAGGCGGGGCCGTCGTGCATCTCGGCCAGCTCGGGACCGCTCTGACGGGTCCCCTCCGGGAACATCACCAGCGGTTCACCCCGCCCGAGGACGGTCGTCGCTGCCCGCAGGGCCTCGCGGTCGGCGGTGCCGCGCTCGACGGGGAAGCCGCCGAGGGCGGTGAGGAACCAGGCGCCGAATCGCGAGCGCCACAACGACTCCTTGCCCATGTAGCGCAACCGCCGACGGGTGAGGGCGCTGACGAGCGGGGTGTCGGCGTTCGAGCGGTGGATCGGCGAGAGGATGAACGGACCGGTGCTCGGAATGTGCTCCGCGCCGTGGATCTCGAGGCGGAAGTAGACGCGACAGGCCGCGTGGATCGCCCCCCGCACCACCGCATAGAAGAAGCGTTGGGTGGCGCTCAGGTCCTCCCCGAACTCGTGGCCCTTGGGGCGGTGGAGGGCCTCGCTCACGGCAGCCGGGCGAGGATCACGTCGACGATCTCGGCGACGCTGAGGTCGCTGGTGTCGACCACGAAGGCATCGCTCGCCTCGCGCAGCGGGTCGTGGTCGCGTCCCTGGTCGAGCGCGTCGCGACGAGCCAGGTCGGCGGCGACGGTCTCGTAGGAGAGCCCGGTCACCTCCTGGGAGCGACGCTCGGCGCGCACTTCGGGAGCGGCGTCGAGGTACACCTTCAACACGGCGTCCGGGAAGACCACGGTGCCGATGTCACGACCCTCCATCACCCCTCCCCCGTGCCGGCGGGCCCACTCGCGCTGACGCCGCCGCATCTCGGTCCGCACCCGGGCGTTGGCGGCCACGATGCTGACCGCCCTGGTCACCTCCGGCCCCCGGATCTCGATCGTGGCGTCCACCCCGTCGACCGTCACCGTGCCGTCGGCCCCGATCTGCAGGTCGAGCCCCTCGGCCAGGTTGGCGACCAGCTCCTCGTCGTCGGGGTCGACGGACTCCCGCAGCGCCGCGAACGCCACCGATCGGTACATGGCGCCGGTGTCGAGGTACGGGAGGTCGACTTGTTCGGCCACCGCCCGCGCCACAGTGGACTTGCCCGAACCGGCCGGACCGTCGATGGCGATCACCCGGGGTCGGTCGGTCTCGGTCATGGTCGGCTCCTCGCTCCGTCGACCGGCGGACCTGCCGGCGGTCGCAGTGATTCCAGCACGTCGAAGTAGTCGGGGAAGGTCTTCGCGACGCATCCCGGGTCGGCGATGGTCACTCCCGGGGCCCGCAGGGCCAACAGCGCGAAGCTCATCGCCATCCGGTGGTCGTCGTAGGTCTGCACCTCGGCGGGGCGGGGCACGCCGGGGACGACGACGAACCCGTCGGGCTCCTCGTGGGCCTCGATGCCGCAGCGGCGGAGCTCGGTGACGACCGCCGCGATCCGGTCGGTCTCCTTGGCCCGGATGAACCCGATGCCGGTGACCCTCGTGGGGCCCTCTGCGAACACCGCGACGCAGGCCAGGGTCTGGGCCGTGTCGGAGATCCCCGAGAAGTCGGCCTCCACCCCCCGCAGGGGACCGCTCGGGGCGCGCACGGTCACGGCGTCGGGTTCTCGCACGACGTGGGCGCCCATCCGCTCGAGCACGTCGACGAAGCGCACGTCGCCCTGGCGACTCGTGGCGGAGAGGCCCTCCACCCTGACGGTGCCGCCGGTGACGACCGCTGCCGCGAAGAAGTACGACGCCGCCGACGCATCGGGCTCGATCGCGTGGTCACCGGCCTGGTAGCCGCTGGCGCCGACCTCGTAGCGGTGCTCCTCGGGTCGGTGCACGACCGCCCCGAAGTCGCCCATCACCGACACGGTCATGTCGAGGTAGGGCTGGGACACGACGGGCGGCACGAGCTCCACCACCAGGCCGCCCGGGAGGCACGGACCGGCGAGGAGGAGCCCGGAGGTGAACTGGCTCGAGACGTCACCCCCGATGCGCAGGTGGGGCACCGGTCCCGCCGACGGGGGTGTGGAGCGGCGGACGGTGACCGGGAGGTGGCCCGGCACGTCCTCTTCGGCGACCTCGGCGCCCAGCGCGCGGACCGCGTCGAGCACCGGCCCCATCGGTCGGCGGCGCAGGGGCGGGCCCCCGTCCAGTCGGTAGGGGCCGACCCCGAGCGCCAGCACGGGCAGCACGAAGCGCGACGTCGTCCCCGACAGCCCGGCGTCGAGGTCGGCCGGACCGGGACGGGGGCGCCCGCCCAGTCCCCGGACGATCGCCCGCCGGGCGACCCGATCGACGTCGAGATCGGCTCCGAGCGCGGCGACGCACCCCGCCATGGCCTCGGTGTCGTCGGCCAGCAGGATGCCGTCGAGGCGGCTCTCGCCGTCGGCCAGGGCGGCGGCCAGGAGCGCCCGGTTGGTGATGCTCTTCGATCCGGGCGGTCGGACGACCGCGTGCACGGGACCCTCGAACGGCTCGATCCGGCGCGGTCGCTCGGGGTGAGCGGCGTCGCTCACGTGAGCGCCTGGAGCGAGGCCCGGTGCCCGTGCTCGACGAGCCCGCGGTGGAACCGCTCGGCGACGCCGTCCTCGACGAGCATGATCAGGATCCCCTCGTCGCCCTCGACGGAGTGCGCGATCTCGATGTCGGCGATGCTCACGTCGAGCTCGGTGGCGAGGACCATGATCTCGGCGAGCGCTCCCTTGCGGTCGACGATCGGGACCCGGATCTCGACGAGCTCGTCGGGTCGGCTGAAACGGGCCGGCAGGGCCAGGCGGGCCGCCCTGGCCCGCTCGAGGACCTGGACGAGCGCCGGGCGGTCGCCCTCCTCGACGAGGCGGCGGACCTCGGTCAGCGCCTCCACCAGGTCGCCGAGCTCGGCGACGATGGCGGCCCGGTTCTCGGCGCAGATGTCGGGCCAGATGCCCGGGTGACCGGCGGCGATGCGCGTCATGTCGCGGAACCCGCCGGCCGCCAGGCGCAGCAGTCCCCGATGCTCCTCGGCCCGCTCGTCGGCCAGCCCCATCAGGGAGGCGGCGGTGAGGTGCGGCACGTGGGAGACGACCGCCACCATCGTGTCGTGGCGCTCCGGGGGGATGGCCACGACCTCGGCTCCGAACGTGGAGATGACCGCCCGGATCCGCGTGTAGGCGTCGTTGTCGGTGCCCTCGACGGGGGTGAGCACCCAGGTGCGGCCCTCGAACAGGTCGGCTCGGGCCCCCTCCACCCCTTCGAGCTCGCTGCCCGCCATGGGGTGGCCGCCCACGTAGCGGGGGTCGGCCATGAGGTCGAGCATCGGCGTCTTGACGCTCCCCGCGTCGGTGACCAGTCCCGTGGTCTCCTCCAGCGCGAGCGCCACCGCACCGGTGACCGCACCGACCGGTGTGGCGACGAAGGTGATGTCCACGTCGACCGGCCCCGGCGGCGCCACCGCGTCGATCGCACCGCGTTCGATCGCCCGCTCGAGGTGGCGGCCGTCGGCGTCGCGTCCGAGCACGAACCACCCGTGGTGGCGCAGGGCCAGCCCGATGGATCCACCCACCAACCCGGTGCCGACCACGAGGGCTCGCGGGCGCCCGGTGGGGTCGCCGCCCACGGGGGGCGCGGGGCCGTCGCCGTCGGTCACGTCACTCGGGCAGGTCGTCGCGGAGGCCGGCGGCGCCCTCGAGGTAGACGTGGCGCAGCGCGGCGCGGTCACGTGTGGTGGTGAGGTGCATCAGGACCCGTATGCACAACGGCGTGGCCTCGACGATGTCGAGCTCGCGGGCGCAGATCAGGGGGATGTCGCCGAAGCCGACGTCGCGGGCCGCCGCCGCCGGGAAGAGGGCGTGGATGTCGTCGGTGGCGGTGAAGAGCACGCTGATGATGTCGTCGTGGTGGACGTCGTTGCGGTCCATGAGCTCGCGCAGCAGCGTGACGGTGCGCTGCCGGATCTGCTCCTCGGTGTCGCTCTCGACGGTGGTGGCGCCCCGGAGGGCCCGGACGGCAACGGTCACGGCGATGGACCCTACCGGTCGCCCGGGCCGGGACCGGCGGCCCTTTCCAGCGCGCGGACCTCGTCGCTGGTCAGTGGACGCCACGCCCCGGGGGCCAGGCGCCGGTCGGAGAGCGGGCCGATCCGGGTGCGCACCAGGCGCTGGACGGGATGGCCGATGGCCTCGCACATCCGGCGCACCTGCCGGTTCCGGCCCTCGTGGATGACGAGGCGCAGCACCGACGGCGAGACGAGCGAGGCCTGTGCCGGCGCGGTGGGCCCGTCGTCGAGCTCGATCCCCTCGCGCAGCCGGCGCACCTGGCCGCGCGAGGGCCGGCCCTCCACGTGGGCGACGTACTCCTTGTCGACGCCGAACGAGGGGTGGGTGAGGCGGTGGGTGAGCTCACCGTCGTTGGTGAGCAACAGCAGGCCCTCGGTGTCGAGGTCGAGGCGACCCACCGGGAAGACCCGCGGTTCGGCGGGCACGAGCTCGACCACGGTCGGGCGGCCCAGCGGGTCGTCGGCCGTGGTCACGACCCCGGCGGGCTTGTTGAGCAGGTAGTGCACCAACCCGGGACGCACTCCCACGGCCACGCCGTCCACCTCCACGAGGTCTCGCTCGGGGTCGATGCGGCGCCCGAGCACGGCGATCTCCCCGTTGACGGTCACCCGCCCCGCAGCGATCAGGTCCTCGCAGGTGCGCCGGCTCCCGAGACCCGCGCTGGCCAGGACCTTCTGGAGTCGCTCGCCGTCGGGCAGCGACGACGCGGGCTCGGACGGGGTCACCGCTCTCCGTCGAGCAGCTCGTCGCGATCGGGTCGCCCGGCGTCACCCGCACCGTTCGGCTCGGCGACGGGGCCGGTCTCGATCCGCAGGCCGTGCTCGAGGGCCTCGACGACGTCGGCGCCGGGGACGAAGTCGACCACGGAGGGGAGATCGGCGAGGGAGTCGAGGCCCAGCTTGTCGAGGAACAGCGGGGTGGTGCCGAAGAGGACCGCCTGACCGGGTCCCGCGTCACGGGCCACCTCGGTGATGTAGCCGCGCTGCTCGAGGGTCCGGACCACCCCTTCGACGTTCACCCCGCGGATGGCGGCCACCTGGGCCCGGCTGATGGGCTGCTTGTAGGCGACGATGGCCAGCGTCTCCAGGGCCGCGGCCGACAACCTCGCCGACTGGCCCTCCAGGATGAAGCGCTCCACGTAGGTGGACTGGTCGGGATGGCTCTGGAAGCGCCATCCCCCGGCGACGCGGACGAGCTCGAACCCCCGGCCCTGCTCGCGCAGCTCGGCGGCGAGGGCGTCGAGGCGTCGCTCGGTGTCGGACTCCGACAGCCCGACGAGGTCGGCGAGCAGGCGGAGCTCGACGGGGCTGTCGGCGACCATGATCACGGCCTCGAGGGCCCTGGTGGCGTCGTCGGTCACGTCAGCCCTCGTAGCTGTCGATGCCGGCCAGATCGGCCACGGCCATCGCCGGCGAGCCCGTCCAGACGATCTCGATGTCACCGAAGGCCGCCGGCTGGTCGAGGTCCACGAGGCCCTGCTTGAACAGCTCGAGGACGGCGAGGAAGCGCACGACCACCTCGAGTCGCTCGACGAAGGACTCGGTGAGCCGGCGGAACGTGACCCGACCCATCCGGGGCAACTCGTCGACGAGCTCGGCGACGGCATCGGTGACGCTCGTTCGCACCGAGTGGATGTGGTCGGTGTTCACCACCGGCTGCGGCTTGGGGACCATGGCCCGGAGGTAGGCGACGCGGAGGTCCTCTGCGTCGATGCCGAGGAGCAGGTCGGGGGTCAGCTCCACGAAGCGCTCGTCCGGGCCCGCCCGACGCGGCCGGGACCGCGAAGCGTCGTCGGCCAGGCGGGCCAGCACCGCGGCGGCGTCCTTGAAGGTCTTGCAGTCGAGGAGCCGGGCGATCAACAGGTCGCGCTCCTCCCAGAGCGCGAACTCGTCGTCGAGGTCGACCTCGGCGTCCTCGGGGAGGAGGCGCTTGCACTTGAGCTCCACGAGCGTCGCGGCGATCAACAGGAACTCGGTGGTGAGGTCGAGGTCGAGCTGCTCCATCCGCTCGATCTCGGCGAGGTAGGCGTCGACGATCGTCGTGAGCGAGATCTCGTACAGATCGACCTGCTCCCTCACGATGAGGTGGAGCAGGAGGTCGAAGGGCCCGTCGAACACGGGGGTCTGGACCTCGTAGGGCATCGGGCCCACGATAGAGCCCGCCGTGGCGGCCCCCGTGCACCTCGCCCCCGTGCATCTCGTCCCCGTGCGGCACGGTGCCCGGCTGCCACCGTGCCGGGACCCTACGATCCGGGCATGTCCCCGCGTTCCGCCCTGGTGGTGTCCGTGGCGGTGCTCGTGTCGATGGTGGCCGGGGGGTGCTCCTCGGGCCCGTCGTCACCCGATGCCGCCGAAGCGGCCGCCGTGGTCCGCCAGGGTCTCGGGGCCGACGACCGGGTCGAGGAGTGCCTCACCGACGGCTTCGCGGCGTCCTCCGACGCCCGTTCGGCCCTGGGGACCGGCGGCGGAGCGTCGCCCGAGGAGCAGACGGCGCTCGGCGAGGTGCTCGGTGCGTGCCTCCCGCCCGAGGAGCTCGGGACGCTCGTGACGGCCGCCGTCGCCGGGGCCGTGGGCGGCACGACCCCCGAACAGGAGGCGTGCGTGAGGGCCACGGTCGTCGAGCTCCCCGCCGAGGACCGGACGACGCTGCTCGTCGGCCTGGTGCTCTCGGGCGACGCCGACCTGAGCCAGCTCGACGTCGACCTCGGGGAGATCACCTCCGGCATCCTCACGACCTGCGGCGTCACGCTGGACCCCGCCCCCGGCCCGGAGGGCACCGTCGCCGGGGACTCCTCCGGCGTGTCGACCCCCTGATCCGGACGTGAGCGCCCGCTGACCCCGCCCGCGTGACCGCGCCGGCGACCCCTCCCGGGCACGGGCCGGGCCATCGGTAGCATCGTCGCCGATGACACGCGTCTTCTCGGGCATCAAGCCCACCGGTCCCGTCCACCTCGGCAACCTGCTCGGCGCGCTGCAGCACTGGGTCACCCACCAGGATCGGGCCGAGTCGATCTTCTGCGTGGTCGACCTCCACGCCCTCACGGTCCCCCAGGACCCGACCGAACTGCGGGAACGGACCCTCGAACTGGCCCAGCTGCTGGTGGCGCTCGGCATCGATCCCGACCGCTCGACGCTGTTCGTGCAGAGCCACGTCCCCGAGCACACCGGGCTGTCGTGGCTCCTCGAGTGCACCGCCGCCTTCGGCGAGCTGCGCAGGATGACCCAGTTCAAGGACAAGAGCGACGACGCCGAGTTCGTGTCGGCCGGGCTGTTCACCTACCCGGCCCTGATGGCGGCCGACATCCTCCTGTACGACACCGACCAGGTGCCCGTCGGCGACGACCAGCGCCAGCACCTGGAGTTGGCCCGTGACCTCGCCGTCCGCTTCAACCACCGCTACGGCGACACCTTCGTCGTGCCCGAAGCCACCATCGCGCCCGTCGGGGCGCGGGTCATGGACCTGCAGCACCCCACCAGGAAGATGTCGAAGTCCGAGGACTCGCCACAGGGCACGATCCTCGTCCTCGAACCGCTCGACGCCGTCGCCAGGAAGATCACGCGGGCGGTCACCGACACCGAGACCGAGGTGCGCTTCGATCCCGACACCAAGCCGGGCGTGTCCAACCTCCTCTCGATCCTCGGGGCCTGCACCGGCGAGGACCCCCGCGCCGTCGCCGAGGGCTTCACCCGCTACGGCGACCTGAAGACCGCCTGCGCCGAGGCCGTGGTGGCCACCTTGGGCCCGATCCAGGAGCGGTTCGCCGAGCTGGCCGCCGACCCCGCCGGCACCGCCGCCCTGTTGGCCAAGGGCGCCGAGAAGGCCCGCGACACGGCCGGACCCACCCTCCAGCGGGCCCGGCGGAACCTCGGGCTGCTCGACCTCGCCTGACCGGGCGGCGGCGTCTCAGTCGTCGTCGGCGGCGGAGAGGGCCGTGGCGATCGGGGCCGGCAACGTCCAGTCCTCGGCGGGGAGGTGGTGCTCGCGGGCCCAGGTGACGGTCAGCGGGTCGCTCCCGGCGAGGGCCAGCAGGTCGCCCCCGAGGTCGGGGTGACGCAGGTACAGCCCGACACGCCGCGTGAAGCCCCCCGCCCGGCACCACGCCCGGATCACGTCGGGGTCGTGACCGACCATCGCGCCGGACAGGGTGGCCGCCACCCGTCCGTAGACGCGGAGGTGGGCGTCGACCTTGCCGACGTCGTGGAGGAGCGCGGCGGCGAGGACGGGGCGGGTGGCCTCGGCACCGAGCGCCCGCTCGACCCTCCGGGCGACGACGACGGAATGGCGTCGGTCGGGGCCCGACATGGAGCGCCAGAGCCGGGCTTCGGCGTCGGTGAGCTGCTCCTCGGCCCAGGTTCGCTCCCCCGACGACGGTCCGCCGGGGCGGAGGCTGCCGGCGAAGCGGCGGGTGAGGTGCACGACGGACGCCACGGGGCGCCTCAGCCCGGCCGGGCGCCGCGTCCGACGCGGGGCGTCGGCGAGCTCACCCTGCGTGGTCGATGCAGTAGCGGGTGGCCGGCATCGCCTCCAGCCGGGCCGCGCCGATGTCGGTGCCGCACACCACGCACGTGCCGTACGTGCCGTCGTCGAGGCGGGTCAGCGCCACTTCGACGTCGTCGAGCTGCTCGCGCAGACCGGCGGCGAGGGCCTGCAGCTCGCCCTGCTCGGCGCTGACCGCCGCGGAGTCGGCGAAGTTCTCGTCGACGACGGCCGCGTCGCCTTCGAGGCCGAGCTCGTGGACCTGCGCCTCGAGCTGCTCACGGGTCTGGTCGAGCAGGGCACGGGTGGCGGCCAAGTCCCCGGCCGGTCGGTCAGGACGTCCGGTGTTCACGCCGTGTTCAGACATGACCACAAGGTACCGGCCCCGTGCCGCGGGGACGGGCATCGCGGTAGCGGCCCGGTGCCGCGAGGACGGACATCACGGCACCGGGCCCGACCGGGCGGGGCGGGTCCGGGCCCGGGGGTGGGCCGCGTCGTAGGCCGAGAAGAGACGTTCGGTCGACACCAGCGTGTACACCTGGGTGGTGCTGATCGACGCGTGCCCGAGCAGCTCCTGCACGGCCCGGATGTCGGCGCCGTGGTCGAGCATGTGGGTGGCGCACGAGTGGCGCAGCACGTGGGGGGTGAGCCGGCCGCCGAGGCCGGCGGCGTCGCCGTGGCGGCGCACGACGGCCCAGGCGCCCTGACGGGAGAGGCGCCCGCCGCGCTGGTTCAGGAAGACTGCCTCGGCGTCGCCGCGCCGCGCCCACTGCTCGGGCGCGAGCGCTCCCCGCCCCTCGGGGGCGAGCCACTCCCCGAGCGCGGCGCGGGCCAGTCGCCCCAGGGGGACGACCCGCTCCTTCGCGCCCTTCCCGAAGAGGCGCACGAGCCCGCCGTCGAGGTCGAGGTCGCCGAGGCGGAGCCCACACGCCTCGGAGATGCGGGCCCCGGTGCCGTAGAGCAGCTCGAGCAGGGCCCGGTCGCGCCGGGCGACGGCGTCGTCGCCCGCGACGACGTCGAGCAGCGCGGTGATCTCGTCCTCGGTCAGCGCCTTCGGCAGCCCGGACGGGACCCGGGGGGTGTCGACCGACGCCGAGGGATCGCCCTCGGTCAGACCCTCGTCGGCCCGGAAGCGATGGTAGGAGCGGACGGCGACCATGGCCCTGGCGACCGACGCCGGGGCGAGGCCGAGGGAGCGGAGATGGCCCACGTAGGCGTCCAGGTCGGCGGGCCGGGCGTCGTCGAGGGTCGCGCCTCGTCCGGAGGTCCACGCCCAGTACCGGCCGAGGTCCCGCCGGTAGGCGCGCAGGGTGTTCGACGAGCGACCCTTCTCGGCGGCCAGCCAGGTCAACCAGTCCTCGACCTCGAGCGGGAGCGGGGCGGGGACCTCGTCGACACCCGGGACCCCGGGATCACCCACCGCGGCCCTCCGGCGCCCCGCCGAGGCGCACCAGGGCGAGGGTGAGGCCGATCACCGTCTTGGCGTCGACGATCTCGTGGCGGGCGACGAGCGCCGGGACGTCACCCAGCGCGACCCGCTCGACGGACATGTGCTGCTCCTCGAGCCCCTGGCGGGCGTCGTCCACCTCCGTGAGCTCCGTGGCCAGGAAGACGTGGGAGTACTCGTCGCTGAACCCGGCGGAGTTGACGAACTGGGCCAGCGGCTCGAGCCGTCCGGCCCGGAGCCCGACCTCCTCGGCCAGCTCGCGCTCCGCGGTGATCTCCGGGGGCTCGCCGGGCACGTCGCGCTTGCCGGCCGGGATCTCGAGCAGCTCCCGGTCGAGGGCGGCGCGGTACTGGCGCACGAGGGTGACGGTCCCGTCGGCGTGGAGGGGCACGACCGACACCGCCCCGGGGTGGCGCACGACCTCCCGGGTGAAGTGCGACCCGTCGGGGGCGGCGAACGACGCCCTGACCAGGGAGATCACGGCACCGGCGTGGAGCACCTCGTCGCCGAGATGGACGAACCCCGCCGGCTCGCCGGTCGGGCCCGCGCCGGCGCTCACCTCACGGCGCCGGCGACGGCGTCGGTGACGGTGCGGTCGGTTCGACGATGTCGGGGAGATGCGGGTTGCGGCCGTCGGAGCGGGCCAGCGCCGCGGCGACGAAGTCCCGGAACAGGGGGGCCGGTCGTTCGGGGCGGCTCTTGAACTCGGGGTGGGCCTGCGTGCCGATCCAGTACGGGTGCCCCTCGAGCTCGATGAACTCGACGAGGCGGCCGTCGGGTGAGGTGCCCGAGCACACGAAGCCGGTCCCGTCGAACCGGCTGCGGTACTTGGGGTTGAACTCGTAGCGGTGCCGGTGGCGCTCGGAGACGACGTCGCGGCCGTAGGCCCGCCCGACCTGGGAGCCGGGGAGGAGCTCGGCGACGTAGGCGCCGAGGCGCATGGTCCCGCCCTTGTCGGTCACGTCGCGCTGGGCGTCCATGAGGTCGATCACCGGGTGCGGCGTGGAAGGGTCGAACTCGCTCGAGTTGGCCCGGGCGAGACCCAGCACGTTGCGGGCGTACTCGATGGTCATGACCTGCATGCCGAGGCACAGGCCCAGACAGGGGATCTCGTGCTCACGGGCGTAGCCGGCGGCGGCCACCTTGCCCTCGATGCCCCGCTCGCCGAAGCCCCCGGGGATGACGATCCCGTCGAGGTCGCGCAGGCGTCCGTCGGCGAGCAGGCCCTCGACCTCCTCGGCCTGGACCCACTCGATCTCCACCTTGGCGGCGTGGAAGAACCCTCCGTGCTTCAGGGACTCGACGACCGACAGGTACGCGTCGGGCAGGCTCACGTACTTGCCGATGATACCGATGCGCACCGGCGTGACCGAGGTCTCGACCCGGTCGACGAGGATCTCCCACTCGGAGAGGTCGACGTCGAGGTCGGCATAGCCGAACAGCTTGCACACCACCGCGTCGAGGCCCTCGTCGTGCATCACCAACGGGATCTCGTAGAGGTTGCGGGCGTCTGCCGCGTTGACCACCGCGTCGACGGGGACGTCGCAGAGGTTGGAGATCTTGCGCTTGAGGTCCGCCGACACCGGCTGCTCGCTGCGACAGACGATCACGTCGGGCTGGATGCCACGGCTGCGCAGCTCGGTGACGGAATGCTGGGTGGGCTTGGTCTTCTGCTCCCCTGCCGGTCCGATGAACGGGACCAGGGTGACGTGGACGTAGCACACGTTCTCGCGCCCGACGTCGAGGCGGAACTGCCGGATCGCCTCGAGGAACGGCAGGATCTCGATGTCGCCCACCGTCCCGCCGATCTCGGTGATCACCACGTCGACGTCGTCGGAGGCCAGCCTGGTGATCCGCCGCTTGATCTCGTCGGTGATGTGGGGGATGACCTGGACGGTCTTGCCCAGGTAGTCGCCCCTGCGCTCCGCGGCGATGACCGCCGAGTAGATCGAGCCCGTGGTGGCGTTGGAGTCGCGGCTGAGCGGTTCGTCGATGAAGCGTTCGTAGTGCCCGAGGTCGAGGTCGGTCTCTCCCCCGTCGTCGGTGACGAACACCTCGCCGTGCTCGAACGGGTTCATGGTCCCCGGATCGACGTTGAGGTAGGGGTCGAGCTTCTGCATCGTCACCCGGAGCCCGCGGCTCTTGAGGAGCCGGCCCAGCGACGAGGCCGTGAGCCCCTTCCCGAGGGAGGAGGCCACACCTCCGGTGACGAAGATGTGCTTGGTCATCGAGGGCCTCCCGGCGGCGTGTGCACGACGGGATCGCAGGCTAGCCCCGCGCGGCATCGACCGACGCGGACCGTCGACACGGAGCGCCGGTCAGCCCGAGGCGTCGGCGAGCAGCTCACGGGCGTGGTCGCGAGCGGTCGTCCGATCGGGGCTGCCCGACAGCATGCGGGCCAGCTCGGTGACGCGGTCCTCGCCGGCCACCGGGTGCACCGTCGTGCGGGTGACGCCGTCGACGACCAGCTTGTCGACGAGCACCTGGGCGTCGGCGCACGCCGCCACCTGCGGCAGGTGGGTGACGACGAGCACCTGGTGGTCACCGCCCACCTCCGCCAACGCCCGACCCACCGCCAGCGCCGCCGCCCCGCCGACGCCGGCGTCGACCTCGTCGAAGACGAGCACCGGGGGCCCCTCGGTGAGCACGAGCCGCAGCGCCAGCATGGCGCGGGCGAGCTCGCCGCCCGAAGCCACCTTCGACAACGGGTGCAGCGGCATCCCCGGGTTGGCGGCGAAGCGGAACACCACGTCGTGGCCGGCCGGGCCGGACACGTCGACCTCGAGGCGGGCCTTGGCCAGGGCCAGCGCCGGCAGCTTCGCCTCGACGGCGGCGGCGAGGGCCGGTGCGGCGTCCTGCCGGGCGCGGGCGACGAGCGCCTCCTCGCGGGCGACGGCCTCGCGCGCCACGGCGAGCTCGGCGTCGAGCGCGGCAGCGAGACGGTCGTGGTCCTCCAGCTCGACCAGGCGGGCCTTCGCCTCGGCATGGAAGGCGATCACGTCGGCCGGGGTCGGGCCGTACTTGCGAGCCAGTTCGTGCAGGAGCTGCCGACGGGCCCGCACCTGGTCCTGGCGATCCGGGTCGTCCTCGATGCCGTCGCCGACGGTGCGCACCTCGGCGGCCACGTCGGTGACCTCGGCGGCCACCGCCCGGAGCCGTCGCGCCGCGGCTGCGAAGGGAGCACGACCGTCGAGGGCGGCCACGGCGACACCCAGGGCGTCACCCGCGCCCCCGTCGTCGGTGAGCGCGGCCACTGCGGCGATCGCGGCCTCGCGGTGGGCGACGGCGTCGCCGAGGAGGTCCTCCTCTTCGGCCAGCGCCGTGTCCTCGTCGGGATCGGAGACCTGGGCGGCGTCGAGCTCGGCGACCTGGAAGCGGACGAGGTCGAGCTCTCGGGCCCGCTCCCGCTCGTCGCCGCCCAGCCCGGCCAGTCGGGTCTCGATCGCCCGGAGGGCCTCGCGGGCGGCGCGCAACGGGGCCAGATCGATGCCCCCGAACCGGTCGAGCGCGGCCCGTTGCACGGCCGGCGTGAGCAGGGACTGGTGAGCGTGCTGGCCGTGGAGGTCGACCAGCCCCGACCCCCGTTCGGCGAGCTCGGCGAGCGTGGCCAGGTGACCGTCGACGTACGCCCGGCCCCGACCCTTGGCGGGCACCACTCGACGGAGGACGACCTCGTCGTCACCGTGGACGAAGCGCCCTTCCACCACCGCCTCGGTGGCGCCCGGGCGCACCATCGTCCCCTCGGCACGGGCCCCCACCAACAGCTCGACGGCCGTCACCACGAGCGTCTTGCCGGCCCCCGTCTCCCCGGTCAGGGCGGTGAGGCCCCCGTCGAGGACCAACGTGAGCTCGTCGATGACCCCGAGGTCGGTGACCCGCAGCTCGGCCAGCATCACCGGTCCGAGAGGCCGAACTTGGCCCGCAGGATGGCGTGGAAGTCGCGGGCCCCGAACACGACGAGGTGCGCGGAGTGCGTCGCCGCCCGGCACACGACCCGGTCGCCGTCATCGAGCTCGCCGAGGTTGCGGCCGTCGACCACCAGGGCCGCCGGCCGGTGCCCCGTGACGGTGAGCCCCACGACCGCGTCCTCACCGAGGACCAGGGTGCGGTCGAAGAGCATGTGCGGCGACACGGGTGTGAGCAGGAGCGCCCGGTGGGTGGGCTCCACGATCGGGCCGCGGGCGGAGAAGGCGTAGGCGGTCGACCCGGTGGGGGTGGCGACGATGAGGCCGTCGGCGGCGTAGGGCGTGAACCGGGAGCCGTCGAGCTCCACCTCGAGCCGGACGGTGTGGCCGCTGGCGGTCTTCTCGAGCACCGCCTCGTTGAGGGCGACCACCCGTCGGGCGCCCCCGAGCGCCGAGGTGACCTCCACGTCGAGGAGCATCCGGTGCTCGAGGGAGAAGTCACCGGCGAGGAACCGTTCGAGCGCGGAGCGGACGGCCTCGGGCTCCACGTCGGTCAGGTAGCCGAGCTGGCCGAAGTTCACGCCGACGACCGGGACGTCGGCGTCGGCCACCAACGCCACGGTGCGCAGCATCGTGCCGTCACCGCCGAGGCTCACCGCGACGTCGGCCCCGATGGCGAGCGTGTCGTCGGGACCGCCGAGGTCGGGGCGGCCCGCCCGGGCGGCGTCCTCGACGGGGAGGCGGCACTCGTGCCCGAGCCCGAGCAGCCAGCCCACCGTGTCGGCGGCGACGGCGGCCGCCTCGGGACGGTCGTGGTGGACGACGAGGACGACGACGGCCACGGTCAGGCCTCGTCTCCACCGGCCGCCCGCACGACCTCGTCGAACGCCGCGACCGTCGCGGCGGGGGTGAGCGGCGGGCGTCCGCCGACCGCCTCGTGGCGGCCCTCGCCGGGTCCCCGACCGGTGACGAGGAACTCGACGTTGCCGTCGGCGCCGGTGAGCGGGGAGACCATGGCGCCCATGATGGTGGCACCCCGCTCGTCGAGCGCGGCACCGACCTCCCCCAGGACGCGCCGCCAGACCGACGGGTCGACGATCACACCCCGAGCCCGGTCCGCTTCGGCCCGCCCCGCCTCGAACTGGGGCTTGACCAGGAGCACGTAGAGCGCCCCGGGGCGCACGGCGGCGAAGAGCGGATCGAGCACCAGGCGCAGGGAGATGAAGGAGAGGTCGCCCACGACGACGTCGGCGGGAGGCGCCACGAGCGCCGGGTCGAGCGTGCGGAGGTTCGTCCGCTCGAGGTTGCGCACCCGGGGATCGGCCCGGAGCCGTTCGTGCAGTTGGTTGCGGCCCACGTCGAGCGCCACCACCTCGGCTGCCCCGTGGGCCAGCGCGCACTCGGTGAACCCACCCGTCGAGGCACCGACGTCGAGCACACGGGCGCCGTCGAGGTGCGACGCCAGCGAGAACCGGTCCACCGCGGCGGCGAGCTTCTCACCGGCCCGGCTCACGAACCGCGCTCGGGGACCGTGCAGGACGATCGCCTCGGCGGGGTCGACGAGCCGGGCCGCCTTGTGGGCGGGCGCGCCGCCGACCGTGACGCGGCCCCGCTCGATGTCGTCGCGGGCGCGCTCACGGCTCGCGACGAGGCCCCGGCGGACCATCTCGGCGTCGAGGCGCCGCCGGGGGCTCACGATCGAGCCGTCAGCTGGTCGACTCGCCGTTCGGCGCCGGCGGGGTGGACGCCGCGGCCGTGGTCGCGGCCTTCTTCGCCGGCGCCCGCTTGGCCGGGGCCCGCTTGGCCGGCGCCCGCTTGGCGGGGGCCTTGCGGGCGGCCTTCCCGGTGGCCGCCAGGGCGTCGACCTTGGCCTCGAGACGGGCCAGGTCGCCCTTGGTGGCCACCCCGAAGGTGTCGAACTGGTGCCTGATGCGGGAGTCGACGACCTCGGCGATGCGCTCGGTCTCCTGGCGGCTGCGCTCGAGGAACTCGTCGAGGGCCTTCGAGAGCTGCTTGGACTGGCGGTCGGTGGCCTTGGAGACGTCGCGCAGCATCGTCTCGACGCGCTTCTGACCGCTCTGGGTGACGTCCTTGCCGGCCTTGATGGCCTGACCGATGGGATCCTTCTTCGCCATGGTGGCTCCTCCTGCTGCAGCGCCGCGGCCCGCTGCCGCCGGTCTGGTCCGGGTGACGCGCCCGGTCAGGCTATCCCTCCGGCGTCGCCAGGGCCTCCTGGACGAGGGCGGCGAGGTCGGCGGCGACCACCGCCGGCGTCGGGTGCACAGGCAGGTCGGCGGCCGACGTCACCCCGGAGAGGACGAGCCCGAAGCGATAGCCCAGGGTCTCGGCGAAGCGGCCGTCCGTGTCGGGCCGGTCGCCGACCACGATGCCCTCCGGGCCGAGCCGGCGACGCACGAGGGCGGCGATCGGCTCGTGGGGCTTGCCGGCCACGGTCGGCATGCGACCCGAGGCGGTGGCCACCGCCGCCACGATCGAGCCGCCCCCGGGGATCGGCCCGGCGCCCGTGGGATAGGTGGCGTCGTCGTTGCTGGCCAGCAGGCGGGCGCCCTCGGCGACCGCCCGTGTCGCGACGGTCATGCGCAGGTAGTCGAAGTCACGGTGGTAGCCGACCACCACCGCGTCGAAGGGCCCGACGTCGGCCAGGGCGTGGAGCACGCCGGCCGGGGTGGCCGTCGGGGCGGCGGCCACGACGTCGCGACACGCCACCACCTCGGCGCCGCGAGCCTCGAGCTCCTCGCTCAGTCCCGGGCCCCCGCAGACGAGCACCCGCTCCTCGGCCGTCACCAGCCCGGCGACGGCCATGGCCGAGGTGACCACGTCGTCGCCCGGGTCGACCCCGTGGCGCCGGAGCCGCTCGGCGACGTCGGCGCGCCGTCCGAAGGAGTTGTTCGTGACGAAGGCGACCGTCTCGCCGGCGGCCCGGACCGCGGCCACGGCCTCGGCCGCCCCGGGGACGGCGTCGTCCCCCACCCAGATCACCCCGTCGAGATCGAACACCCAGGCCACGACGGAAGTATCGCCGCTGGCGTGACCGCCGACCGGCCCGGCCCGACGGTCCGCCGGGTCCCGCGAGGTCCGGTCGGGAGATCCGGTGCGAGCTCCGGACGGGAGGCCCGGCCCGGGAGCTCACCCGGAAGTCGGGTCTGACGGGTCTGGTAGGAAGGGGCAGTGCCTCGCTTCGAGCCCTTCCCCGGCATCCGCTACGCCGCCGCGCCCGCCGGGGCCGCGACGCTCACCGCGCCGCCGTACGACGTGATCAGCCCGGCCGAGCGCCGGTCCCTGGTCGACGCCGACCCCCACAACGTGGTGCGGATCGACCTCCCCGTGCCCGACGGCTCCGGCGAGGACCCCTATGCCGCCGCCGGTGCCACCTGGCGGGCGTGGCGCCGTGACGGGACCCTCGTCACCGACCCCGAGCCGACCTTCAGCGTCTACCGCATGGAGGTCGAGGTCGACGGGGAGCGCCGGCGCACCACCGGGGTGATCGGGGCGCTCGAGCTGTCCCCACCCGGGGAGGGCGGGATCCTCCCCCACGAGTTCACGACCCCGAAGGCGAAGAGCGATCGCCTCGACCTCCTCCGCGCCACCTCCGCCAACCTGTCCCCGGTGTGGGGCCTCTCTCCGGCCCCTGGCCTGTCCGGCCTGCTCGACGTGGGCGGCGCCCCCGACGTGCACTTCACCGCGGCCGACGGCGTGTCCCACGACCTCTGGGTGGTGTCCGACCCGGAGCGCCGGGCCGCCATCAGCGCCGCGGTGAGCGCCCATCCCGTGGTCATCGCCGACGGCCACCACCGCTACGAGACGTCACTGGCCTACCTCGACGAGCGTCGCCGGGCCGAACCAGCCGTCGGCGGGGCGGCCGCCGTGCTGTGCTTCGTCGTGGAGCTCGTCGAGGCGGAGCTGACCGTCGACCCGATCCACCGGCTCCTCACCGACCTCCCGCCCGACGTCGACCTCCTCTCGGCGCTCCAACCGTTCTTCGCCCTGGAACCGGTCAGCCTCCCCGAGACGGGCGCCGTCGCGTTCCTGCGCCACCAGGGTGCCCTGGCGGTCGTGCGGCCCGAAGGCTGCTGGCTTGCACGGCCCCGCGCCGAGCGCCTCTCCGGCGTCCGGGACCTCGACTCCAGCCGGCTCGACGTCGCGCTGGCGGCCCTTCCCTCGGTGACGGTCACCTTCCAGCACGGGGTCGACAGGGTCCGCGGTGCCGTCGCCGACGGGACCGCCCAGGCGGGGGTGCTGCTGCGCCCGGCGACGGTGGGCCAGATCGTCGAGATCGCCCACGGCGCCGACCGCATGCCGCCGAAGACGACGTTCTTCGCGCCCAAGCCGCGCACCGGGCTCGTCTTCCGCGACCTGACCTGAACGGGCCGGAGCGGGCCTGGACGGACGTGACCGGAGCACCGGGGCCCGCCCGGCGTGCGCCCGCCCGACGGTGGTCGACGGGAGTCAGTCGACGGTCCAGGTGGCCCCCGAGTGGAGGAGCGCGGTGAGATCGCCCGGACCCTTCTGCTCCCCGGCGGCGGCCAGCTGCTCGGTGACGCCACGGCCGTAGTCGGGTCGCTCGACGGCCCGGAAGACGCCGATGGGCGTCGGCTGCGTCGGGCCCTCGGCCAGCCTCGAGAGCTGGAACGCCAGACCGGCGTCGGTCTCGTCGTGCACCAACAGCGCGTCGGCACCGACGTCGGCGACCTCGACGATCTGGGGGGAGCCGTCGGCGCCCATGACCACTCCGCGCTCGTCGTCCTCGCCGAAGCGGATCGGCTGGCCGTGCACCAGGGGGATGAGCATGGCCGCCCGGTTCTGCTTGGCCGTGATCGCCCCGAAGGCCCCGTCGTTGAAGACGTTGCAGTTCTGGTAGATCTCGACGAAGGCCGCGCCGCGGTGGTCGTGGGCCCGGCGCAGCATCTCCTGCATGTGGGCCCGGTCCATGTCGTGGGTGCGGGCCACGAAGGTGGCCTCGGCCCCGATCGCCACGCTCACCGGGTTGAAGGGGTGGTCGAGCGACCCGAAGGGCGTCGACTTGGTGACCTTGCCGACCTCGCTCGTCGGGGAGTACTGGCCCTTGGTGAGGCCGTAGATCTGGTTGTTGAACATGAGGATGGTCAGGTCGACGTTGCGGCGCAGGGCGTGGATCAGGTGGTTGCCGCCGATCGACAGCATGTCGCCGTCGCCGCCCACCACCCAGACGTCGAGGTCGGGCCGCGAGATGGCCAGGCCGGTGGCGATGGCCGGTGCCCGGCCATGGATGGTGTGGATGCCGTAGGTGTCCATGTAGTACGGGAAGCGGGCCGCGCACCCGATACCGGACACGAAGACGGTCTCCTCACGCCGCACACCGAGCTCGGGCATGAGCGACTGGACGGCCGCCAGGATGGTGTAGTCCCCGCAACCGGGGCACCAGCGGGGCTCCTGGTCGCTCGACCAGTCCTTGCGAGTGGTGACGGGGACGGCGGTGTCAGTCATCGAGGACCTCCGTGAACGCGGCCTCGAGCTCACCGGCGGTGAACGGGAGGCCTTTGACCTTGCTGACGGATCGGGCGTCGACCAGGTACTCGGCGCGCAGCAGGTGGCTGAGCTGACCGAGGTTCATCTCCGGGACGACCACCTTCGGGTAGCGGCGAACGACCTCGCCGAGGTCGGCGGGGAAGGGGTTGAGGTGGGTGAGGTGGGCCTGGGCCACCCGGCGGCCCTTGGCCCGGAGGCGGTCGACGCCGCCGCTGATCGCGCCCCAGGTGGAGCCCCAACCCACGACGAGGAGCTCGGCGTCGTCCACGTCACCGGTGACCTCGACCGGGGGGATGTCGTCGGCGATGCCGGCGACCTTGGCCGCCCGCAGCGCGGTCATGCGATCGTGGTTCTCGGGCGTGTAGGAGATGTTGCCGGTGCCGTCCTCCTTCTCGATGCCGCCGATGCGGTGCTCGAGGCCCGGCGTTCCGGGAACGATCCACGGGCGGGCGAGGGTGACGTCGTCGCGCTGGTAGGGACGCAGGACGGGTCGACCGTCGAGGTCGGTGCTGTTCGGTTCGGTCAGGAAGGGCACCGAGATGTCCGGCAGGGTCGACACGTCGGGGAGCAGCCAGGGCTCGGCCCCGTTGGCCAGGTAGCCGTCGGTGAGCAGGAAGACCGGCGTGCGGTACTTCACCGCGATGCGGACGGCCTCGATGACGGCGTGGAAGCACTGGGCGGGGCTGTAGGCGGCCACGATGGGCACCGGCGACTCGCCGTGGCGGCCGTACATGGCCAGGAGGAGGTCGGACTGCTCGGTCTTGGTGGGCAGGCCGGTCGAGGGCCCGCCGCGCTGGACGTCGATGATGAGGAGGGGCAGCTCGAGGCTCACGGCCAGGCCGATGGTCTCGCTCTTCAACGCCACCCCCGGCCCGCTGGTGGTGGTGACGCCGAGCTGGCCGCCGTAGGCCGCACCGAGGGCGGCGCCGACGCCGGCGATCTCGTCCTCGGCCTGGAGGGTGCGCACGCCGAAGTTCTTGTGCTTGGCGAGCTCGTGGAGGATGTCGGAGGCGGGGGTGATCGGGTAGGAGCCGAGGAACAGCGGCAGCTTCGTGAGCTGGGACGCGGCCACGAGGCCCCAGGCGGTGGCGGTGTTGCCGTTGACGGAGGTGTAGACGCCGGGAGGCTGCACGGCCGGGTTGACGGTGTAGCGCTGCCCGATGAGTTCGGCGGTCTCGCCGAAGGCGTGGCCGGCGTTGAAGGCGGCGACGTTGGCGTCGCGCACCATGGGCTTGCTGGCGAACTTGGCCGCGATCCAGTCGAGGGTGGGTTGCTCGGGTCGGGTGTACATCCACGAGATGAGCCCGAGGGCGAAGAAGTTCTTGCTCCGTTCGGCGTCACGCGGCTTCACGCCGAGGGGCTCGCAGGCCTGACGGGTGAGCGAGGTCATGGGGACCTCGAGCACGGTGAAGGCCTTGAGGTCGCCGGTGGTGAGCGGGTCGTGGTCGTAGCCCGCCTTGGTGAGGGCCCGCTCGTCGAAGGCGTCGATGTTGACGATCACGGTGGCACCCGGCTCGAGCTTGCCCACCTCGGAGAGCAGCGCCGCCGGGTTCATGGCCACCAGCACGTCGGGCGTGTCGCCGTGGGTGGTGATGTCGTGGTCGGAGATGTGGACCTGGAAGGCGGAGACGCCGGCGACGGTGCCGGCCGGGGCCCGGATCTCGGCCGGGTACTCGGGGAGGGTGACGAGGTCGTTGCCGAGCATGGCGCTGGCGCTCGTGAACCGGTCGCCGGTGAGCTGCATCCCGTCCCCGGAGTCGCCGGCGAAGCGGATGATGACCCGGTCGAGGTGCTCCGCGACCTCGGTCGGATCGGCCGTCGTGGACATGCGAACCCCCTGTGGTTCCTGATGCGTGCTTCCTGATGCGTGGTTCCTGGTGCGGTCGCCGCGTCGACTCGGGCGGCCGCTCTCGTTCTGATCCGGTTGTCTCGTCCGGATGGTCATCGCGAGCACCCCACCGGCGGACCGACCGAACAACCGAGCCCCCGGCGACCGCCCGACCGGGGTCGGGGCGGCGCCCTCGGGGTCGACGCTAGCGCGGCGACACCGCCGATCCCGACCACCGGCGTCGTTCGACGCGGCCGCCCGCGCCCGGTGCTGCGCCGCGCCGGATCAACCGGTGCGAACCCGGGGCACCGGTGACTCAGCCGCCGGCGGTGGCCTGCTCGCCGGCCCCGACGAGCGCCTGCTCGACGAGGTCGCGGGCGTGGCGGCCCGACCGGGGAACCCGGATCCGCTCCGCGACGACCTCGGTGCGGCTCTGCGTGGCGCCACCGACCCGGAAGAACCGTCGGCGCACGTGGCCCACCACCACCACGACGTCGCCGGCGGCGATCGTCGGCCGGCGGGCCGGAGGGTCGGGCCAGACGACGGGCACGGTGGTCGCGTCGGGCGGACGCCCCCCGACGCGGACCTCGTAGCCGAGCAGCACCGCCCCCGAGGCCAGGACCCGCACCTCGGGCTCGCGGACGACGGTGCCGCAGAGCACTGCGACGTTGACGATCGGATCGGGAACGGACATCTCGCACCTCGCACGGATGACGGCCGCAGGTGCGGCCGGGACGCGAGGGGGATGAGGGACCTCACGCTACCCGGGGGGTGGGACAGCCCGCGGCCTCGGCGCGCCGACCGGGAACGGGACGTCGGCGCTCAGCGCAGCGCGCGGAGGCGGCTCTCGACGTCGGCGAACGAGGGGTCGGCGGCCCGGATCTGACCGAAGAGGTCTCGGGCCCGGGGCACCTCCCCGGCGCGCTCGTAGAGGTCGGCGAGGGCGTAGGCCCTCCTGAGGTGGAAGGTCTTCGGGGCCTTCGGGAAGCGCCACCCCGACTCGAGGAGTCGGATGGCGGGCACCAGCTCGGCGCGATCCGCCAGCGCCCCGGCGGCGACGATCCGCCCCTCCGTCACGATCTCGGCACTCGGCGACGCGCTCCCCAGCTCGGCCCACAGCTCCTCGACGACGCCCCACTGACGCAGCGCCCGGTAGCAGTCGGCGAGCACGGGGTGCTGGTCGACGCTGTCGGTCAGCAGACGATAGGCCTCGAGCTCCTTGGCCGCCGCCCGCCACTTGCCCTGCCGGTAGAGGGTGAGCCCGTAGAGCTCGCGGACCGCGCCGACGGTCGGGGCCTCGTCGGAGAGCTTCCTCAGCACCCGCGCCGCGTCGCCGAACCGCTCGTTCTCGAAGTCGTCGGCCGCCTCGCGCAGACGCCGCTCGACACGCTCGCTGCGCGCCGTGCCGACCGCCCTGGCCAGCTCGGCGCGAACCTCCTCGGCCAGGTCGGTGGTCGCGGTGGAGCCACCCCGACCGGGACGCCCGGACGAACCTCGGACGACCGCTGCTTCGGCTTCGTCACGGACCTCCTCGACGCGCACCCACTGCTCCTCGGCACGGGCGGCGCGGGCGGCGCGGGCCTCGTCGTCGCGTCGGCGTTCGTCGTCGACCGGTACGGCCGGTGCCGATCGGGCCTCCTCGCCAGGTCGCCCGGTCCCGCCGGGACGGCTGCGTTCGGCGCCCTCGACGGCGTCACGCCACACCCGACTGGCGTTCGAGACCCGCTTGCCGGTGGCCGCCCCCAGGCCGCGGCGGGCCACGCTCCCCCACGACGACGGTGCCTCGATCGCTGCGTCGTCCGGTCGGGCGGCGCTTCGACGCGACGCGCGCTCGTCGTCACGGACCCGGGCCTTCCCGCCGGCACTCGCCCGCCGAGGCCCGGTACCCCTCTGATCCGACGCGGCGCCGCCGCGGGAACGCGAACGCTCGCCGCCGGGCGCCCGGGCCGCGGCGCTCCCGTCGGCGCGCGAGGCGCCGCCACGCCCGGGCTTCGACCCGCCGGATCGGCCGGGGCTCGCGCCGCCGGAGCCGCTCGCCGCCGGACCCGGCCGCCCGGGTCGACGCGGCCCTGCGGCGGTCGACCGGCTACCCCCCGAGCGGGTGGCGCTCGTCGTCCCCTCGCCCCGGGCGCCACCGTTCCTCGACCCGGCACCCTTGGCCGCCGATCCCCTCGGCCCACCGCCCTTCGATCCCGACGCCTTCGATCCCGATCCCTTCGGAGTCGACGCCTTGGGACCCGTACCCCGGGACGCGGCACCGCCGGCCCGGCCGCTGGAGGCGCCCGACCCCTTCGCGGGCGGCGCGCCCTTCCGCGTCGGCCGGCTCGAGCCTCCGCTGCGGCCTCGCGGGTCCCGGGAGGCCGGCGGGCGCGGCGACGAAGAAGGCATCGGGTCAACCTATCGGGACCGGCCGAGGGCCGGAGCAGCACGGTGGAGCCTGAGCTGGTCGAAAACGACGAGAGGGCCCCCGAAGGGGCCCTCTCGCACTGAGAAATCCGGCGGCGTCCTACTCTCCCAGGGAGATGACTCCCAAGTACCATCGGCGCTGGTGGGCTTAACTTCCGTGTTCGGAATGGGAACGGGTGTGACCCCACCGCTGTGGCCACCGAAACCTTTGTCAAGGGGGCGGCGCCACCCCGACGGGTGGCGGCCTGAGCCCTCTCGAGAACTCCATAGCGAGCACGAACATCGTTGTCGATCCAAGCCCTCGGCCGATTAGTACCGGTCGGCTGAACGTGTTGCCACGCGTACACCTCCGGCCTATCAACGTGGTGGTCTACCACGGGCCTTACCAGGTTGACCCTGTGGGAAATCTCATCTTGGAACAAGCTTCGCACTTAGATGCCTTCAGCGCTTATCTCTTCCGTAGGTCGCTAACCAGCCATGCCCTTGGCAGGACAACTGGCACACGAGAGCTACGTCCATCCCGGTCCTCTCGTACTAGGGATAGCCTTCCTCAGATTTCCTACGGCTGCAGAGGATAGGGACCGAACTGTCTCACGACGTTCTAAACCCAGCTCGCGTACCGCTTTAATGGGCGAACAGCCCAACCCTTGGGAC